>NZ_JBFBCB010000018.1:0-134582 GCF_040682975.1 Streptomyces sp. NPDC051051 | reverse complement strand
ACACCGTCTTCGAGCCGTCCACCGTCCGCGAGCTGGTGCAGCCCTTCGCCGACCCGCGCGTCGGCGCCGTCGCCGGCAACGCCAAGGTCGGCAACCGGGACTCGCTGATCGGCGCCTGGCAGCACATCGAGTACGTGATGGGCTTCAACCTCGACCGCCGCATGTACGACGTCCTGGGCTGCATGCCGACCATCCCCGGCGCCGTCGGCGCGTTCCGCCGCACCGCCCTGGAGCGGGTCGGCGGCATGAGCGACGACACCCTCGCCGAGGACACCGACATCACCATGGCGCTGCACCGCGACGGCTGGAAGGTGGTGTACGCCGAGAAGGCCCGCGCCTGGACCGAGGCGCCCGAGTCCGTGCAGCAGCTGTGGTCCCAGCGCTACCGCTGGTCGTACGGCACCATGCAGGCCATCTGGAAGCACCGCCGCGCCCTGCTGGAACGGGGCCCCTCGGGCCGCTTCGGCCGGGTCGGTCTGCCCCTGGTCTCCCTGTTCATGGTCGTGGCCCCGCTGCTGGCGCCCCTGATCGACCTGTTCCTGGTCTACGGACTGCTGTTCGGCCCGACGGGGAGGACGATCGCGGCCTGGTTCGGCGTCCTGGCCGTCCAGGCGGCCTGCGCGGCGTACGCCTTCGTCCTGGACCGGGAGCGCCTGACCCCGCTGATCTCCCTGCCCCTGCAACAACTCCTCTACCGCCAGCTCATGTACGTCGTCCTGCTCCAGTCCTGGATCACCGCCCTCACCGGCGGCCGGCTGCGCTGGCAGAAACTGCGCCGGACGGGCCAGGTGGCGGCCCCGCCCGCCGAGGAGACGCGGCCCGCCGTGGAGCAGAGGGCGGCCCGATGAGCATCCGGCCCCCCGACCCGATGAGCACCCGTCCCGTCGGCCTCCCCACGCGGACACCGGTCGAGACGGACCGCAAGGACCGGACGTCACAAGAAGTACGGGAGACACCGCGCGAACCGGCTTCCCGGGACCGCTACTTCGACCTCCTCCGCGCCGTCGCCCTGTTCCGCGTCGTCTTCTACCACCTCATGGGCTGGGCCTGGCTGCCCGTCGTCTTCCCCTCCATGGGCGTGATGTTCGCCCTGGCCGGCAACCTCATGGCCCGGTCCCTGCGCCGTCGCCCCGCGACCGACGTCGTCCGCGGCCGGCTCCGCCGCCTCCTGCCGCCCCTGTGGCTGCTCGGCGCGGTGGGCGTCACGGGCATGCTGCTGGGCGGCTGGGGCCCGGGCGAGGAGGGCCACCCCGGCTGGTGGTGGCTCCACCTCTCCTTCTGGATCCTCCCGCTGAGCGACCCGCCCTACGGCGAGGGCCTGCCCGGCGTCCCCGGGCTGATCGGCGGGGACTGGGCGGTCGCCGTGGGCGTACCCCTGTGGTACCTGCGCGCCTACCTCTGGTTCGTGCTGCTGTCCCCGCTGCTGCTGCGCGCCCTGCGGGCCGCGCCCTGGCCGACGGTCCTCGCACCGGTCGCGCTGTCGGCCGCCCTGGAGTTCGGCCCGCCGACCGTCCCCGGCTGGCGGCTGGAGTCGACGCTCAGCGACCTCGGCGCGTTCGGCGCGTGCTGGCTGCTCGGCATGGCCCACCAGGAGGGCGTCCTGCGCCGGCTGCCGCGGTACGTCGTCCCCTCCCTCGCGCCGGTGGTGGCGTGCGCCGGCCTCTGGTACGCCCTCACCCAGGACCTCAGGACGGGGCACGACCTCGACGACATGCCGTTCGCGCAGGCCCTGTGGTCCTCCGCGGCCGTCCTCCTCCTCCTGCACCTCAGCCCCGCCTGGCGGGAGTGGCCCCGTCGCCTGCGCCGCTGGGACCGGCTGATCACCCTGCTCAACGCACGTGCCGTGACGATCTACCTCTGGCACAACGTGTGCATCGTGGCCGTGGAGACGCTCTGGGACCGCCTGTGGAACATCGGCGTCCTCGAGACGGACGCCCACTGGATCCTGGTGAGCCCCTGGGCCCAGTTGCCGGCCGTCTGGCTGCTCACCGCGGGCTGCGTCGTCTGTTTCGGCTGGGTGGAGGACCTGGCGGCCGGGAGACGCCCGCGGATCTGGCCGGACGGACGCCCGGGGGCCCACCGGGCCTGACCCTTCGTGCCGCACCTCTCATGACGCCTTCGCGCAAGGTGAGAGCAACGTTCCCTTCCGGTCACCCACAGCCACAGACCGGAAACGCGCCCTCCCTACCTTCGGGACTCATCACCGCTCATCCCCGCGAACCACCCGAGCCCCGGAGCACGTGGAGGCGTCATGACAGCCCCTGGTACAGCCCCCGCACCCCCGACCGACCCGAGCACCGCCTCGGCCTCCGCCAAGAAGGGGAGCCGCTGGATCGAGGAGTGGGACCCGGAGAACGAGGCCTTCTGGAACGCCAAGGGCGAGAAGATCGCCCGGCGCAACCTCCTCTTCTCCGTCCTCTCCGAGCACATCGGGTTCTCGATCTGGACCCTGTGGTCGGTGCTGGTCCTCTTCATGGGCCCGGAGTACGGCCTCACCCCCGCCGACAAGTTCCTGCTCACCTCGATGGTGACCCTCGTCGGCGCCGTCGTCCGCGTTCCGTACACCTTCGCCGTCGCGGTGTTCGGCGGGCGGAACTGGACGATCGTCTCCGCCACCATGCTGCTCGTCCCCGCCGTCGCGGCGTTCACGGTGATGGAGCCGGGCACCTCGTTCGGCACCTTCCTCCTCGTGGGCCTGCTGGCCGGCGTCGGCGGCGGCAACTTCGCCTCCTCGATGACCAACATCAACGCCTTCTTCCCGCTCCGCAAGAAGGGCTGGGCGCTCGGCCTCAACGCGGGCGGCGGCAACATCGGCGTGCCGGTGATCCAGCTGGTCGCCCTCGCCGTCATCGGCGCGAGCGGCGGGCCCCGCGTGCTGCTCGGCATCTACATCCCGCTGATCCTCGTCGCCGCGACCCTCGCCGCCCTGTACATGGACAACCTGGCGTCCGTGAAGAACGACACCGGCGCCGCGATCGACGCCGCGAAGGACGGGCACACCTGGATCATGTCCTTCCTCTACATCGGGACGTTCGGGTCGTTCATCGGGTACTCCTTCGCCTTCGGGCAGGTGCTCACCAACCAGTTCGGCCGCACGCCCCTCCAGGCCGCCTACCTGACCTTCATCGGCCCGCTCCTCGGCTCCCTGATCCGCCCCGTCGGCGGCTGGCTCGCCGACCGCTACGGCGGGGCCCGCATCACCCTCTACAACTACGTCGGCATGGCCGCCGCCACCACCGTCCTGGTCTTCGCCAGCATGCAGAAGTCGCTGCCGCTGTTCGTCTGCGTCTTCGTCGTCCTGTTCGTCCTCACCGGCCTCGGCAACGGGTCGACGTACAAGATGATCCCCGGCATCTTCCAGGCGAAGGCCGTCGCGAAGGGGCTCGTGGGCGAAGAGGCGGCCGCCCACGGACGCCGGCTCTCCGGCGCCTCCATGGGGCTCATCGGAGCCGTCGGCGCGCTGGGCGGCGTCGCCATCAACCTCGCCTTCCGGCAGTCCTTCCTCTCCTACGGCACCGGCACCGGCGCCTTCGTCGCCTTCCTCGCCTTCTACGGCGTGTGCTTCGTGGTCACCTGGGCCGTATACCTTCGTCGCCCGGCCGGCCGGATCACCGCCACCGGGACCGCGTCCGAGGCGAAGACGCAGCTCAGCTACGCCGAGGTGTGACGTAACACCGGCGACACGAACCCGAACCGAGCCTGTCACGCACCATTGGCAGGCTCGCTCGGCATGTAGGTCCATACGACTCCACCGCGGGACGAGAGTGATGTACGAGCACCAGCAGCAGCGACCGGACCACGACCCGGACGGCCGGGATGCCGAGCAGCACGGGCCCCTCGCCGGCTTCACGGTGGGGGTGACCGCCGCGCGCCGCGCCGACGAGCTCGGGGCGCTGCTCCGGCGGCGCGGGGCGGCGGTGCTGCACGCGCCCGCCCTGCGGATCGTGCCGCTCGCCGACGACGGCGAACTCCTCGCCGCCACCAAGAACCTCCTCGACCAGGCACCCGACGTCGTGGTCGCCACCACCGCCATCGGCTTCCGGGGCTGGGTGGAGGCCGCCGACGGCTGGGGGCTCGGCGAACAGCTGATCGCCCGCCTCGACGGCGTCGAACTCCTCGCCCGCGGCCCCAAGGTCAAGGGCGCGATCCGCGCCGCCGGGCTCACCGAGGAGTGGTCGCCGTCCAGCGAGTCGATGGCCGAGGTCCTCGACCGGCTGCTGGAGGAGGGCGTCGAAGGCCGCCGCGTCGCCGTCCAGTTGCACGGCGAACCGCTGCCCGGCTTCGTGGAGGCGCTGCGGGCCGGGGGAGCGGAGGTCGTGGGCGTGCCCGTGTACCGGTGGATGCCGCCGGAGGACATCTCGCCCCTCGACCGGCTGCTGGACGCCACCGTCTCGCGCGGCCTGGACGCGGTGACCTTCACCAGCGCGCCCGCCGCCGCCTCCCTGCTGTCCCGCGCCGAGGAACGCGGGCTGCTCCCCGAACTCCTCGCCGCCCTGCACCACGACGTCCTGCCGGCCTGCGTCGGCCCGGTCACCGCGCTGCCCCTGCAGGCGCGCGGGGTGGACACCGTCTCGCCCGAGCGGTTCCGGCTCGGCCCCCTCGTGCAACTGCTGTGCACGGAACTGCCGGGCCGGGCCCGCACGCTGCCGGTCGCCGGCCACCGGATGGAGATCCGGGGGCACGCCGTGCTGGTCGACGGCTGTCTCCGGCCCGTACCGCCCGCCGGGATGTCCCTGCTGCGGGCGCTGGCCCGGCGGCCGGGCTGGGTCGTCCCGCGCGCCGACCTGCTGCGGGCGCTGCCCGGGACGGGGAAGGACGAGCACGCCGTGGAGACGGCGATGGCCCGGCTCCGGACCGCCCTCGGGGCGCCGAAGCTGATCCAGACGGTGGTCAAGCGGGGGTACCGGCTGGCGCTGGACCCTGCGGCCGATGCGAAGTACGCGGACGGGTGAGAAGCGAACCGGGGTTCGGGTGACCGTCACGGGGGCTGCCGCCCCCGGACCCCCGCTTCGGCCTGAACGGCCTCGTCCTCGATCGCCGGGCGGGCTGAGATGTCCGGACCGGGGTCTTCCGGGGACCCGTTCCCACCCCGCACTGTGAAGGGTGACGCTTCCTCCGGCAGCCTCTCCTCGGTGGTGACAGGCACATGGCACTGGGTACGGGCACGTCCCCCTACGACCTCCGCTTCGACGCCGGGCGGATCTGCCTGGACCTGCTCGCCACCGCCCACCCCCTCGAACGGCTCGACGCGCTGCCGCCGTTGTGCGCCTGGATCAGCGGGTCCGGTCTCGTGCCGCCCGGCACGCCGCTGACCCACGCCGGTCCCTCCTGGCCGCCCGCCTTCCGGGAACTGCGCTCCGGCGTCGGCCACTTGGTGTCCGGGTGGCTCACCGGCGAGACGCGGTCGGCGTACGGCGCCGCCCTCGCGCACGTCAACGCCGTCGCCCGTGCCGCGCCCCCGGTCCCTCGTGCCGTCCGCGCGCAGGACGGCGGGCTGGTGCGGGAGTTGGACGGAGAGCCGGAGTGCGCGGCGCTGCTCGCGGTGGTCGCCCGCGACGCTGTGTCGCTGCTGACCGATCCCGCCGCGCGGGCGGACCTGCGGCAGTGCGCGGGGGACAACTGCCCGATCGTGTACGTCGACACGTCCCGCGGGCGGCGCAGGCGCTGGTGTTCCAGCGAGGTCTGCGGGAACCGCGAACGGGTCGCCCGGCACCGCCGGCGCGCGGCGCTCGCGCGCGCCTGACCGTCGTCGAGCGACAAGTGAGCCGCCCGCTATGGGGTGTTCGTGCCCATACCGTCGAAGTGTCGTCGAAGTGATTTCGATTACACGCTGTTTACCTTCGCGCGTCACCGGGCAAGCCGCCGCCGCGTCGCCCGTGTGGGGGAAATGTAAAGAAAGAGGGGCGGGAATGTGCCTCCATGTTCCCCTTGTCATGTCACCTCGCAGAAATCTGTCACTCCGGTTTGAACACCCGCCGGACCGCATCCGTACCGGTGGGGGAGCGACCGACTCGGGGGAACCCCCGGACACCGGAGGTGGGCGTGCGCAAGGATGCGGCCGTGGCCAATGAACGTGGATCGAGGGCCCGACATCGCATGTCCCAGCCCTCGGAACCTGATGAGGAGCTGATGCGTGCTCTGTATCGGGAGCATGCCGGACCCCTCCTTGCGTACGTCCTGCGACTGGTTGCCGGTGACCGGCAGCGCGCCGAGGACGTCGTGCAGGAGACACTCATCCGTGCCTGGAAGAACGCCGGTCAGCTCAACCGGGCGACCGGATCGGTACGCCCCTGGCTGGTGACGGTCGCACGTCGCATCGTCATCGACGGCCACCGCAGCCGGCAGGCCCGGCCGCAGGAGGTCGACCCGTCGCCGCTGGAGGTCATCCCCGCGGAGGACGAGATCGACAAGGCGCTGTGGCTGATGACGCTGTCGGACGCTCTCGACGACCTGACCCCGGCCCACCGGGAGGTGCTCGTCGAGACGTATTTCAAGGGGCGTACCGTCAATGAGGCGGCCGAGACGCTGGGCATACCCAGTGGCACCGTGCGCTCACGGGTCTTCTACGCCCTGCGGTCGATGAAGCTGGCTCTCGAGGAGCGGGGGGTGACGGCGTGATGAGTGTTTACGGGGGATTCGGAACGGGTGGTTCGGGTATGTCTGGCCCCATGCAGGGATCTATGCAGGGATCTCCGAGCCCGAGCGAACACGAGACCGTGGGCGCCTACGCCCTCGGGATTCTCGACGACGCCGAGGCAACCGCTTTCGAGGCGCATCTCGCCGGGTGCGAGTGGTGCGCCCAGCAGCTCGACGAACTCGCGGGGATGGAACCGATGCTGGCCGCGCTCGCGGACCTGCCGGGCGCCGGGACCCCCGCGATCGGCGAGTCCCTGTCCGCGAAGCCGGGCCCGCGACTGGCCGAGAAGCTCGTCGTCGAGGTCTCCGACCGCCGCGCCCGGAAGCGTCGGCGCAGCATGTACATGATCGCGGCCGGCGTCGCGCTGATCATCGGCGGCCCGCTCGTGGCGGTGGCGGCCGGCGGCGGCGACGACAGCGGCGGCACCGGCATCGAGGCGGGCGTGAGCCCCGCGAAGTCGGTCTTCGAGACGCTCTCCGACAAGGTCACGGGCACCGACCCGGGCACCAAGGTCACCGCGACCGTCGCCATGGGCGAGAAGGCCTGGGGCACCGAGGCCGTCGTCGAACTGAAGAACGTGGCGGGACCCAACAAGTGCTCGCTCATCGCCGTCGGCAAGAACGGCGAACGGGAGACCGTCTCGTCGTGGTCCGTCCCGGAGTGGGGCTACGGCCTGCCCAACGCCAAGACCGAGCAGGCCAAGAACCCGCTCTACGTCCAGGGCGGCGCCGCGTTCAACCCGAACGAGATCGACCACTTCGAGGTCATGACCTTCGACGGGAAGAAGCTCGTCGAGGTCGACGCGCCGTAGCCCGCAGCGGCCCCCTTCGCGTACGGTTGACGGCTGCCCAGCACGTCAGAAGGGGGCCCGGTGGCCGCTCAGGCTCAGCAGGAAACCGCGGTCGACTCGGTTCAGGACTCAGTTCGTGACCGTGAGATCAGCGTCGAACAGGAACACCTGGACCGGGTGTACCGGCGCCTCGAGGAGAAGATCCACGAGGCCGAGTTCCTCATGCACGACGCGGCCCGCCGCGGCCAGGTCGGCACGCCCGGCGCCCTGGCCGAGCGGGACGCCCAGGTCTTCCGGGCGGGGGTCCACCTCAACCGCCTCAACAACGAGTTCGAGGACTTCCTCTTCGGCCGGATCGACCTGCTCCCCGGCAAGGACGGGAAGAAGGGCCCCGACGGCGCCTACACCGCCGTCGAACCCGCCGACGGCGCGATCCGCGACGACAACACCGCCGACATCGCCGAGACCCTCCACATCGGGCGCATCGGGGTCCTCGACGAGGACTACGCCCCGCTCGTCATCGACTGGCGGGCCCCGGCCGCCGCCCCGTTCTACCGGTCCACGCCGGTCGACCCCGGCCGGGTCGTACGCCGCCGGGTCATCCGGTCCAAGGGACGCCGCGTCCTCGGCGTCGAGGACGACCTGATGCGGCCGCAGCTCACGGCCCGCCTCGACGGCCGGGAACTGTCCGTCATCGGCGACGGCGCCCTCATGGCCGCCCTCGGCCAGGCCCGCAGCCACACCATGCGCGACATCGTCGCCTCCATCCAGGCCGAGCAGGACATGGTCATCCGTGCCCCCGCCGCCTCCGTCACCTACGTCGAGGGCGGCCCCGGCACCGGGAAGACGGCCGTCGCCCTGCACCGGGCCGCCTACCTCCTCTACCAGGACCGGCGCCGCTACGCGGGCGGCATCCTGATCGTCTCCCCGACCCCGCTGCTCGTCGCGTACACCGAGGGCGTCCTGCCCTCCCTCGGCGAGGAGGGCCAGGTCGCGATCCGCGCCATCGGCTCCCTCGTCGACGGCGTGGAGGCCACCCTGTACGACTCCCCGGCGGTGGCCCGCGCCAAGGGGTCGTACCGGATGCTCAAGGTGCTGCGCAAGGCCGCGCGCGGGGCACTCGAAGGGGGACGGCCGGGCGGCCCACCGGCCGGGCAGCTCGCGTTCGGGGAGTCCACCGGCGACATCGACATCGACACCGACGGCGCCCGTCCGCAGGCCCCCGCGGGCACGCCCGACCGGCTGCGCGTGGTCGCCTTCGGACGGCGTCTGGAGCTGGAGGCCGGCGACCTCGACCGGATCCGGCAGAGCGCCCTCGGCGGCACCGCGCCGGTCAACCTGCTGCGCCCGCGCGCCCGCAAGCTCCTGCTGGACGCCCTGTGGGAGCGCTCCGGCGCGTCCGGCCGGCACAGCGACCCCGAACTGGCCGCCGAACTGCGCTCCTCCTTCGACGAGGACGTCACCGGCGAGGACTCCTTCATCGCGTTCCTCGACGCCTGGTGGCCCGAGCTGACCCCGAAGTCCGTCCTCGCCGCCATGGCCGACGAACGCCGGCTCGGCCGCTGGGCCCGCCGCATCCTCAACCCCGGCGAGGTCCGCAGGGTCGCCCGCTCGCTGAAGCGCGGGGGCCACTCGGTGCACGACATCGCGATGCTCGACGAGCTGCAGGCGATCCTCGGCGCCCCGGCCCGCCCCCGCAGGAGACGCGAACTCGACCCGCTGGACCAGCTCACCGGCCTGGAGGAGTTGATGCCGGTGCGCGAGGAGTCGCAGCGCGAGCGGGCCGAGCGCCTCGCCCAGGAGCGCACCGAGTACGCGCACGTCATCGTCGACGAGGCCCAGGACCTCACGCCGATGCAGTGGCGCATGGTCGGCCGCCGTGGCCGGCACGCCACCTGGACGGTCGTCGGCGACCCGGCCCAGTCCTCCTGGTCCGACCCCGACGAGGCCGCCCAGGCCCGCGACGAGGCCCTCGGCAGCCGCCCGCGCCGCCGCTTCCAGCTCACCGTGAACTACCGCAACCCGGCGGAGATCGCCGAGCTGGCCGCGAAGGTGCTGGCCCTGGCGATGCCCGGCGCCGAGTCCCCGGCGGCGGTGCGCTCGACGGGAGTGGTCCCGCGCTTCAGCGCGGTGGCGGACACCCTGGGCGCGACCGTCCGCGCCGAGGCCGAACGCCTCCTGGAACGGGTCGACGGCACCGTCGGGGTCGTCGTCGCCATGAACCGCCGCGAGGAGGCCCGCCGCTGGCTCGCCGGACTCGGCGACCGCGTGGTGGCCCTCGGCAGCCTGGAGGCCAAGGGCCTGGAGTACGACGCGACGGTGGTCGTCTCCCCGGCCGAGATCGCCGACGAGTCCCCGGCCGGCCTGCGGGTGCTGTACGTGGCGCTGACCAGGGCGACCCAGCAGCTGACGGTCGTCTCCGCGGACCGCGACGAACCCGACGGGGACGGGGTGCCCGATCTGCTGAGGGACTGATTCCTGTGAAGTCCCCGCACGGGAATGGTGTTCCGGGATCCGTTTGTTAGCCTGGACGTGACACCGGCTCGATCCAAGCCCCCGGGCCCAACCTTCGTCGCTACGAGCGACCACTTGCCGCGAGGCGAGCATGGCGGGTCGGTGTCATAGACAGACGAAAGAGGCCCACGTCCATGTGACGTGGGCCTCTTTCGCTGTGAACTCAACGTTCGCAACCCGGGGCGGCTAACGCCTACCCGACAGTAGGTGCGACGATCGAACGGCATCCAGCGTCACAGGTGAAAGCAGAGGAAGTCGGCCATGGCAACGGCGCCCAGCGTCTCCTACTCGATGACGGTCCGGCTGGAGGTGCCCGCGAGCGGAACCGCGGTCTCCCAGCTCACCGGGGCCGTCGAGTCCCACGGAGGCTCGGTGACCGGCCTCGACGTCACGGCTTCCGGCCATGAGAAGCTCCGCATCGACGTGACGATCGCGGCCACCTCCACGGCGCACGCCGACGAGATCGTCGAACAGCTCCGCGGCATCGAGGGTGTGACGCTGGGCAAGGTTTCGGACCGTACGTTCCTGATGCACCTCGGCGGCAAGATCGAGATGCAGTCGAAGCACCCGATCCGCAACCGTGACGACCTCTCCATGATCTACACGCCGGGCGTGGCCCGGGTCTGCATGGCGATCGCCGAGAATCCCGAGGACGCCCGCCGCCTCACCATCAAGCGCAACTCCGTTGCGGTCGTGACGGACGGCTCGGCCGTGCTGGGTCTGGGCAACATCGGCCCCATGGCGGCGCTGCCGGTCATGGAGGGCAAGGCGGCCCTGTTCAAGCGGTTCGCCGGCATCGACGCCTGGCCGATCTGCCTGGACACCCAGGACACCGACGCGATCGTCGAGATCGTCAAGGCCATCGCGCCGGGCTTCGCCGGCATCAACCTCGAGGACATCTCCGCCCCCCGCTGCTTCGAGATCGAGGCCCGGCTGCGCGAGGCCCTCGACATCCCCGTCTTCCACGACGACCAGCACGGCACCGCGATCGTGGTCCTCGCCGCCCTGACGAACGCCCTGCGTGTCGCGGGGAAGGCCGTCGAGAACATCCGCGTCGTCATGTCCGGCGCGGGCGCGGCCGGCACGGCCATCCTCAAGCTGCTGCTCGCAGCCGGCGTGAAGAACGCCGTCGTCGCCGACATCCACGGCGTGGTGCACGCCGGCCGCGCCGACCTCGTCGACGCGGCCCCCGGCTCGGCGCTGCGCTGGATCGCCGACAACACCAACCCCGAGGGCCTCACCGGCACCCTGAAGGAGGCCGTGCACGACGCGGACGTCTTCATCGGCGTCTCCGCCCCGAACGTCATCGACGGCGACGACGTGGCCGCCATGGCCGACGGCGCGATCGTGTTCGCGCTCGCGAATCCGGACCCCGAGGTCGACCCGGCGGTCGCCCGCCGGACGGCCGCCGTGGTGGCCACCGGCCGCTCCGACTTCCCGAACCAGATCAACAACGTGCTGGTCTTCCCGGGTGTGTTCCGCGGCCTGCTGGACGCCCAGTCCCGCACCGTCAACACCGAGATGATGCTCGCGGCCGCGAAGGCCCTCGCCGACGTGGTGACCGAGGACGAGCTGAACGCCAACTACATCATCCCGAGCGTCTTCAACGACAAGGTCGCCGGCGCGGTGGCCGGGGCCGTGCGGGAGGCCGCGAAGGCCGCCGGAGTCACCGCCTGAGGTCCCGTGGTGTGCGGCGGCTGTGAGGATCGCCACGACGTGTCATGAAACCGGCGCGTCGTGGAACCCGGTCCACTTGACCGCCCTCTAGGGTGGGCGGCCAGTCAGTGGGCCTTTCCGTGTGACTCCCAAGGGTGTTCTCACGACTCCTGCGGGTGCCGGATTGGCTTTCCCGCCGCAGGTGGGGGCAGGATGCGTCTCTGGGCGCGAGGGTCCGACAAGGGACCCGGGTCCGGGGACTGTCCGAAGACCCTGGCAGCATCGGCTTCGCTGTGCCCAACATGCGGCTCCGCCGCGTGGCACGCCGCAACGGCAAGAAGAACACGGGAGTAAGAACATGAACCGCAGTGAGCTGGTGGCCGCGCTGGCCGACCGCGCCGAGGTGACCCGCAAGGACGCCGACGCCGTGCTGGCCGCGTTCGCCGAGGTCGTCGGCGAGATCGTCTCCAAGGGCGACGAGAAGGTCACCGTCCCCGGCTTCCTGACCTTCGAGCGCACCCACCGTGCCGCTCGCACCGCGCGCAACCCGCAGACCGGCGACCCGATCCAGATCCCGGCCGGCTACAGCGTCAAGGTTTCCGCGGGCAGCAAGCTCAAGGAAGCGGCCAAGGGCAAGTGACGCTCCGCTGAGAGCGCCGTGGGGCGTCTGCGTGCCGTCTGTTGCCGGTCACGCAGTGCCCCGCGCTCCTTCGGGCGCGTCGACACACGCCGATGGGGCGGCACCCGGACCGGGTGCCGCCCCATCGGCGTGTGCGCGGGACTGGGCTATCCGAGTGCCTTGCCCGGCAGTTCCACCTTCGCGCCGAGCTCCATCAGCTTGTCCATGAAGTTCTCGTAGCCGCGGTTGATCAGGTCGATGCCGTGGACCCGGGACGTGCCCTGGGCCGCGAGGGCGGCGATCAGATAGGAGAAGCCGCCGCGCAGGTCGGGGATGACCAGGTCCGCGCCCTGGAGCTTGGTCGGGCCGGACACGACCGCCGAGTGCAGGAAGTTGCGCTGGCCGAAGCGGCAGTCCGAACCGCCCAGGCACTCGCGGTACAGCTGGATGTGGGCGCCCATCTGGTTGAGCGCGGACGTGAAGCCCAGCCGCGACTCGTAGACCGTCTCGTGGACGATGGACAGGCCCGTGGCCTGGGTGAGGGCGACGACGAGCGGCTGCTGCCAGTCCGTCTGGAAGCCCGGGTGGACGTCCGTCTCCAGGGCGATCGACTTCAGCCGGCCGCCGGGGTGCCAGAAGCGGATGCCCTCGTCGTCGATCCGGAAGGCGCCGCCCACCTTGCGGTAGGTGTTCAGGAACGTCATCATCGAGCGCTGCTGGGCGCCGCGGACGTAGATGTCGCCCTCGGTCGCCAGCGCCGCGGACGCCCAGGAGGCGGCCTCCAGACGGTCCGACAGGGCGCGGTGGTCGTAGCCGCCGAGCTTGTCCACGCCGGTGATGCGGATCGTGCGGTCGGTGTCCATCGCGATGATGGCGCCCATTTTCTGCAGGACGCAGATCAGGTCCTCGATCTCCGGCTCGACGGCCGCGTTCGCGAGTTCCGTGACGCCCTCGGCCAGGACGGCCGTCAGCAGCACCTGCTCGGTCGCGCCGACGGACGGGTACGGCAGCACGATCTTCGTGCCGCGCAGCCGCTGCGGGGCCTCCAGGTACTGGCCGTCCGCCCGCTTCTCGATCTTCGCGCCGAACTGCCGCAGCACGTCGAAGTGGAAGTCGATGGGCCGGCCGCCGATGTCGCAGCCGCCCAGGCCCGGGATGAAGGCGTGGCCGAGGCGGTGCAGCAGCGGGCCGCAGAACAGGATCGGGATGCGGCTGGAGCCCGCGTGGGCATCGATGTCGGCGACGTTGGCGCTCTCGACGTAGGTCGGGTCGAGCACCAGCTCGCCCGGCTCCTCACCCGGACGGACCGTGACCCCGTGCAGTTGCAGCAGGCCGCGTACGACCCGCACGTCACGGATGTCCGGAACGTTGCGCAGTCGGCTCGGCTCGCTGCCCAGCAGGGCGGCGACCATGGCCTTGGGTACGAGGTTCTTCGCACCGCGGACCCGGATCTCGCCCTGAAGCGGGGTTCCGCCGTGGACAAGCAGGACGTCGTCTGAGCCGTTGACGGTCATGTATCTCGCGTTCCGTGGAGTGGGGCAGGGCCGAGAGGACAGAGTAATCGCCGTGGACCCCGGTCCCGTAAGCCCGAGGAGCACTCAGCGAGGTCATGGCTGTGTCACAACACGAACCGTTTCCCGCCGGGCACATGGGGTCACCGTGGGTCGGGTCGCGGTGACCGTGCGCCCGGACCGCACGCGTGCGCCCGGCCCGCACCCCTCCTCGTGCCCCGGTTGCCTCCCCACACGCGGGGAAGATGGGGGATCATGTCTGGCATGACCGAGGTGTCCTCGCTCACAGGGCGGCTGCTCGTGGCAACCCCCGCCCTGGCGGACCCGAACTTCGACCGCGCGGTGGTGCTCCTCCTCGACCACGACGAGGAGGGCTCGCTCGGTGTCGTCCTCAACCGCCCGACACCGGTGGGCGTCGGGGACATCCTCGAGGACTGGGCGGACCTCACCGGTGAACCGGGTGTCGTCTTCCAGGGCGGTCCGGTCTCCCTCGACTCGGCGCTCGGCGTCGCCGTGATCCCCGGCGGCGCCGCCGTCGACGGCGCGCCGCTGGGCTGGCGGCGGGTGCACGGCGCGATCGGCCTCGTCGACCTGGAGGCCCCGCCGGAGCTGCTCGCCTCGGCCCTCGGCTCCCTGCGGATCTTCGCCGGGTACGCCGGATGGGGCCCCGGCCAGCTGGAGGACGAGCTGGTGGAGGGCGCCTGGTACGTGGTGGAGTCCGAGCCCGGTGACGTGTCCTCGCCCTCGCCGGAGACCCTCTGGCGCGAGGTCCTGCGCCGGCAGCGCAACGAGCTGGCGATGGTGGCGACGTACCCGGACGACCCTTCGCTCAACTGACGCGTGTGACCTTCAGTACCCTTGGCCGTATGAGCACTCTTGAGCCCGAGCGCGGCACCGGAACGGGGACCCTCGTAGAGCCGACGCCGCAGGTGTCGCACGGCGACGGTGACCACGAGCGCTTCGCGCACTACGTCCAGAAGGACAAGATCATGGCGAGCGCGCTCGACGGGACTCCCGTCGTGGCGCTCTGCGGCAAGGTGTGGGTGCCCGGCCGGGACCCGAAGAAGTACCCCGTGTGTCCCATGTGCAAGGAGATCTACGAGTCCATGGGTTCCGGTGGCGACGACGACAAGGGCAAGGGCGACAAGTGACGTGCCCCTCGGGCTGAGGCCCGGGGATTCCGGTGTTCCGTGCCGTGCTGCGCCGCCGCACGGCACGGCCTCGGTGGGGAGTCCGTGAAGTCCCTGGCCCTCACCCCTGTCCCCGGCCCTGGATTCCTTCCGGCGCGTCTTCGGGTGGCGAGAATTCGGCCGTCACTTCCCCGGCGGTGCGGTCGTGGCGGTCACCGCGGTGCTCGTCCCGGCGGCCGTCGCGTTCCTCGCCGCGACCGCCGTCACGGATTCCGGTTCCGCTTCCGGACCACCCCGCCGATCGGGTTCCCGGTGGCCTTCGGGATCCGGATGCAGGGGCTTCGGAAAAGGCGTCCCGGAGGCGCCGAAAGGGGGCCGCACACCTCGACGGGGCGAGCCGTGCGCGATTCCCGCGGCAGATCCCTTTTCCTCTCGCGCTGCCCGGTTTCGTGGCCGCGAGCGTATTTTCCCCATCCCACCCGGGACGACTTCCTCTTCGCCAAGTCGTCCCTCATCGACGGCACTTCGCAGCCGACCCTGTCGATGGCGCTGCCGGTGTTCTTCCCACTCGTGCAGCGACGACTCGTCTCCGGGCTCGGCGGAGAGCTGAAGGACCGACGTGACTTCTGGCAACGAGATCATTCCGGCGCCGCGCGCCGTCGAGGGCCCCACGCGGTGCGGGGTGCTGCTGGACGACCGCACCACCCTGTGGGCCGCACCCGGCACGGAGACCACCGAACGCTGGCTGCGGGCCACCCTCGGCGCCGCGCTCGGCCTGCCGCTGCGGACCGGCCCCGAGCAGGCCCGCGACGGCGTACGGCTGCTGGTCGACGACACGATGGAGCCGGAGACGTACCGGCTGGGCGTCGGCGTCCGGCAGGGCGTCGAGATCCGCGGCGGCGACCCGGCCGGCGTCTTCTGGGGCGCGCAGACCCTGCGTCAGCTCCTCGGCCCGGAGGCTTTCCGGCGTGCTCCGGTGCGGCCCGGAACGCGTCACGGCATCCCGCACCAGATCATCGAGGACGGCCCCCGTTTCCGCTGGCGCGGACTTCTCCTCGACGTGGCCCGGCACTTCATGCCCAAGGAAGGCGTCCTGCGCCAGCTGGACCTGATGGCCGCGCACAAACTCAACGTCCTCCACTTCCATCTGACCGACGACCAGGGCTGGCGCATCGAGATCGCACGCCACCCGCGACTGACCGAGGTCGGCTCCTGGCGCCCCCGCACGAAATTCGGCCACCGCGCCTCACCGCTGTGGGACGACAGGCCGCACGGCGGCTTCTACACCCGGGACGACATCCGGGAGATCGTGGCCTACGCCGCCGACCGGCACATCACCGTCGTCCCCGAAATCGATGTACCCGGACACTCGCAGGCGGCCATCGCCGCCTATCCGGAACTCGGCAACACCGACGTCGTCGACACCCGGGCGCTCTCCGTCTGGGACACCTGGGGGATCAACCCGAACGTACTCGCCCCCACCGACAACACCCTGCGTTTCTACGAGGGGGTCTTCGAGGAGGTCCTCGACCTCTTCCCGTCGGAGTTCATCCACGTCGGCGGCGACGAGTGCCCCAAGGACCAGTGGCGCGCCTCGCCCACCGCGCAGGCCCGCATCGAGGAACTCGGCCTCGCCGGCGAGGACGGACTGCAGGCCTGGTTCATCGGCCACTTCGACACCTGGCTCGCCGCGCGCGGACGGCGGCTCATCGGCTGGGACGAGATCCTCGAGGGCGGTCTCGCCGAGGGCGCCGCCGTGTCGTCCTGGCGGGGGCGCGCGGGCGGGATCGCCGCCGCGCGCGCGGGGCACGACGTCGTCATGTGCCCCGAGCAGCAGGTGTACCTGGACCACCGGCAGGACGGCGGCGCCGACGAGCCCGTGCCGATCGGCTACGTGCGCGGCCTGGAGGACGTCTACCGGTTCGAGCCGGTGCCGCCCGAGTTGACGCCCGACGAGGCGCGGCACGTGCTGGGCGCGCAGGCCAACGTGTGGACCGAGACGATGGAGGACGCCGCGCGCGTGGACTACCAGGTCTTCCCCCGGCTCGCGGCCTTCGCCGAGGTCGCCTGGAGCCGGCTGCCCGCCCCGGAGCGGCGTGACTTCGCCGGCTTCGAGCGGCGGATGGCGGCCCACTACGAGCGCCTGGACGCCCTGGGCGTCGCCTACCGGCCACCGGGCGGCCCGAAGCCCTGGCAGAAGCGGCCAGGCGTGCTCGGCCGCCCGATCGAGGGCCCGCCTCCGGACCGCTGAGCCCGGACCGCCGGGCCCGGACACTGAGCCCGGACCGCCGGGCCCGGACCAGGGCTCCGGTAACGGAAAAAACCGGCAGGAACCCCGAAGGACGGCAATGCGTACACACCGGTGATGTCGTCCGAAAAAGGACCATCTTCCGGGTGAGGTGGGCGAATGCCTCCCGGCGGACCCCCGCGTTCGGGCCTTGCGAAGATGTGCCAGAGTTGCCACGTCCGCCCTGTCAGCACGTACCGTACGGCAGCACAGGTGGGACCAGGTGGGGCAGCGGGAAGGGGCAGCCGGTTTTGACCACGCACGCACCGCAGGCGGGGCAGGCCGTCACGCTGCCCGCGACACTGGACGAAGCCGTGGCGGCACTCGCCGTCACGCCGGCCGCCGTGCCCGTGGCGGGCGGCACCGACCTGATGGCCGCCGTCAACTCCGGCCAGCTCAGGCCCGCAGCCCTGGTCGGCCTCGGCCGCATCAGCGAGATCCGCGGCTGGCAGTACCAGGACGGGAACGCCCTGCTCGGCGCCGGACTCACCCACGCGCGCATGGGCCGCCCCGACTTCGCCGCCCTCATCCCCGCGCTCGCCGCCGCCGCGCGCGCCGCGGGCCCGCCGCACATCCGCAACGCGGGCACCCTGGGCGGCAACATCGCCTCCGCCTCCCCCACCGGTGACGCGCTGCCCGTGCTGGCCGCGCTGGAGGCGACCCTGATCATCGCGGGCCCGGGCGGCGCCCGCCGCGAGATCCCGGTGTCGCACCTCCTGGCAGGCATGGACATGCTGCGCGGCGGCGAACTCATCGGGTACGTGCGCGTGCCGCTGCTGCACGCCCCCCAGGTCTTCCTGAAGGCCACCGGCCGCACCGGTCCCGGACGGGCCGTCGCCTCCGTCGCCCTCGTCCTCGACCCCGCCCGGCGCGGAGTCCGGTGCGCCGTCGGCGCCATAGCCCCGATGCCGCTGCGGCCCCTGGAAGCCGAGCAGTGGGTCGCCCGGCTCATCGACTGGGACAACAACCGCGCGCTCGTCCCGGAGGCGCTCAACGCCTTCGGCGAGTACGTCGCCGCCGCCTGCATCCCGGACCCGGTCCCCGCCGAGGACGGCTCCGTGCAACCGCTACCGCCCGCCGTACTGCACCTGCGGCGCATCGTCGCCGCACTGGCCCGACGAGCACTGGGGAGGGCACTGTCATGACCGACGACCAGCACGGACAGGGCACGCCGCCGGGCGGCGGCCGCTGGGACCCGCTGCCCCAGGGCGACTACGACGACGGCGCCACCGCCTTCGTGAAGCTCCCCGAGGGCGGCATCGACGCGCTCCTGGCCGCCCGCGGCGACGGCAGCCCGCTCGCGGCGCCCGGCCACGGCTACGTGCCCCCGCAGATCGAGGCGACGCACGACGGGACCGACCCGGCGGCCGGCGACGGCACCTGGGCGGACCCCGCCGCCGGCGCCGACTGGCCCGCGCCGGCGGGCGGGACGGCCGGCGGCGACCGGTTCACGTACCACCCCGGCGCCACCGGCCAGTGGACCTTCGACGACGCGGGCGCGCCCGCCGAGCCCGCCCCGGCGCCCGGCCACGACGTGACCGGCCAGTGGTCGATCCCCGTCGCGGGCGGCGATCTGCCCGACGAGTCGGGCGAGTTCACCACCTCGGCACTGGTCGAACAGTGGGGCGGCGGCACACCCCCGGCCACCCTGCCGGGCGGCGCCTCCGCGCCCTGGGCGCCGGAGCCCGCACCGGACGAGCGGTCCTGGGGCGACGGGACCGACGGGGCCGGCGCCCCCCTCGCCGAGGCCGTCGGCGCCCGACCGGACGCCGCCGCCTTCGGGCACCCCCCGCGGCACGACACCGACCCCGCGTCCCACGAGCACCCCGCGCCCGGGCAGCCGTACGAGGCCGCGCCCGGCCCCGTGGCGGCCCACCCGGCGCCCCCCGAGGCCCCCGGGGACCTCGGCGGCCCGGAAGGCGCTCACGAGCCCGCAGAGGCCGCCGAGTCCACCCGGCCGGCAGCCGCACCGGACCCGGACCCGGACGCCCGCCCGGACGGGCACGTCGAACACGGCGAGTACGGCGACCCCTCCGAACCGGCCGACCCCGGCGCCGCGTCCACGCGCGTGGACGACGGCACGGAGGCCGAGCCCGCGCCGGGGGCGGCCCTCCACGACGACCACCCCCTCGCCTCCTACGCCCTGCGCGTCAACGGCTCGGACCGGCCCGTCACCGACGCCTGGATCGGCGAGTCGCTGCTCTACGTCCTGCGGGAGCGGCTCGGACTCGCCGGTGCCAAGGACGGCTGCTCCCAGGGCGAGTGCGGCGCCTGCAACGTCCAGGTGGACGGGCGCCTCGTCGCCTCCTGCCTGGTCCCCGCCGTCACCACCGCCGGCAGCGAGATCCGTACCGTCGAGGGCCTCGCCGTCGACGGGCAGCCCTCCGACGTGCAGCGGGCGCTCGCCCGGTGCGGGGCCGTGCAGTGCGGTTTCTGCGTGCCCGGCATGGCGATGACCGTGCACGACCTGCTGGAGGGCAACCCCGCGCCCACCGAACTGGAGGCCCGCCAGGCGCTCTGCGGCAACCTGTGCCGCTGCTCCGGCTACCGGGGCGTCCTCCAGGCCGTCAAGGACGTCGTCGCCGAACGCGAGGCGCACTCCTCGGCGGACACCGAGCCGGACGGCGACGAGGCACGTATTCCGCACCAGGCGGGCCCCGGCGGCGGAGGCATCCACGCGTCGGCGTTCGAGAACCCCGCGCAGCCCCACCCGCACGACCCGGCGTACGGCCAGGACGGAGGCCAGGCGTGACCGACGAAGCAGCCACCGCGACAAGCCCCGCGGAGGCCGCCCCGGCCCCCGAGCCGATCCCGCACGGCCTCGGCGCCTCCCTGCCGGCCGCCGACACCCGCGCCAAGACCGAGGGCACCTTCCCGTACGCGGCCGACCTGTGGGCCGAGGGCCTGCTCTGGGCGGCGGTGCTGCGCTCCCCGCACGCCCACGCCCGCATCGTCTCCATCGACACCAGCCACGCGCGGGAGATGCCCGGGGTACGGGCCGTCGTCACGCACGAGGACGTGCCCGGCAGACCGCTGCACGGACGCGGCCGGGCCGACCGCCCGGTGTTCGCCTCCGAGGTCGTGCGCCACCAGGGCGAGCCCATCGCGGCCGTCGCCGCGGACCACCCCGACACCGCGCGGATGGCCGCCGCGGCCGTCATCGTCGAGTACGAGGTGCTCGACCCGGTCATCGACCCCGAACTCGCCTTCGAGGCCGAGCCGCTGCACCCCGACGGCAACCTGATCCGGCACATCCCGCTGCATCACGGCGACCCGGCTGCGGCCGGCGAGGTCGTCGTCGAGGGCCAGTACCGCATCGGCCGCGCCGACCCCGCCCCCATCGGCGCCGAGGCCGGCCTCGCCGTCCCCAGGCCCGACGGCGGCGTCGAGCTGTACCTGGCCTCCACCGACCCGCACAGCGACCGGGACACCGCCGCGGCCTGCTTCGGCCTGTCATCCGATCAGGTGAAGATCGTCGTCACCGGTGTGCCCGGTGCCACCGCCGACCGCGAGGACCAGGGCTTCCAGCTCCCGCTCGGCCTGCTCGCGCTGCGGACCGGCTGCCCGGTCAAGCTCACCGCCACCCGCGAGGAGTCGTTCCTCGGCCACGCCCACCGCCACCCCACCCTGCTGCGGTACCGCCACCACGCGGACGCCGAGGGCAGGCTGGTCAAGGTGGAGGCGCAGATCCTCCTCGACGCCGGCGCCTACGCCGACACCTCCGCCGAGGCCCTGGCCGCCGCCGTCTCCTTCGCCTGCGGCCCCTACGTCGTCCTCAACGCCTTCATCGAGGGCTGGGCCGTCCGCACCAACAACCCGCCCTCCGGTCATGTCCGCGGCGAAGGGGCGATGCAGGTCTGCGCCGCCTACGAGGCGCAGATGGACAAACTGGCCAAGAAGCTCGGCGTGGACCCGGCGGAGCTGCGGCTGCGCAACGCCATGGCCACCGGCGACGTCCTGCCGACCGGCCAGACGGTGACCTGCCCGGCGCCCGTCGCCGAACTCCTCCAGGCCGTCCAGGACTTCCCGCTGCCCGCCCTGCCGAAGGACACCCCCGAGGAGGACTGGCTGCTGCCCGGCGGTCCCGAGGGCGCGGGCGAGCCGGGCGCGGTGCGCCGGGGCGTCGGCTACGGCCTCGGCATGGTCCACATGCTCGGCGCGGAGGGCACGGACGAGGTCTCCACCGCCACCGTCAAGGTCCAGGACGGCGTCGCGACCGTCCTGTGCGCGGCCGTCGAGACGGGGCAGGGCTTCACCACCCTCGCCCGCCAGATCGTCCAGGAGACCCTCGGCGTCGACGAGGTGCACGTCGCGCCCGTCGACACCGACCAGCCCCCGGCCGGCCCCGGCTGCCGCGGCCGGCACACCTGGGTCTCCGGCGGCGCGGTGGAACGCGCGGCCAAGATGGTCCGCACCCAGCTCCTCCAACCCCTGGCCCACAAGTTCGGCATGTCCACCGAACTCCTCCAGATCACCGACGGCAAGATCACCTCGTACGACGGCGTCCTGTCGACGACCGTCGCCGAGGAACTGCACGGCAAGGAGCTGTGGGCCACCGCGCAGTGCCGCCCGCACCCCACCGAGCCGCTGGACGGGGCCGGCCAGGGCGACGCGTTCGTCGGCCTCGCCTTCTGCGCGATCCGCGCGGTCGTCGACGTCGACATCGAGCTGGGCTCGGTGCGAGTCGTCGAACTGGCGGTCGCCCAGGACGTCGGCCGGGTGCTCAACCCGGCACAGCTCGCCGCCCGGATCGAGGCCGGCGTCACCCAGGGCGTCGGCATCGCCCTCACCGAGAACCTGCGCACCCCGCGCGGCCTGATCCGCCACCCCGACCTCACCGGCTACGCCCTGCCCACGGCCCTGGACGCGCCGGACATCCGGATCGTCAAACTGGTCGAGGAGCGGGACGTGGTCGCGCCGTTCGGCGCGAAGGCGGCCAGCGCGGTCCCGGTCGTGACCTCCCCGGCGGCGATCGCCTCCGCCGTGCGGGCCGCGACCGGCCGTCCGGTGAACCGGCTGCCGATAAGGCCGCAGGCGGCCGTCGTCACGAGCCAGTGAGCACCACCGCCCCCCGCGTGACGGGGTGCGGGAGTACGCCCCCGGTGCCGACGGGGCGGCTGCGGCTGCGGCTGCGGTTCCGGCACCGGTTGTCGGCGCGGGCCGCCGCGGACATGGACGCGCGCGCGGGACCGATGTCTGGCGCCTGGCGCCTGACGCCTGGCGCCCGTCGGGCGGGACGCGACGCTCGGCGTCCGTCCGACGACGGCGTTCACCGGACCGCTCCGCACGCGCACGTCACGCACCGGACTCCGGCCGGACACCGCGGAGTCGTCCGTGGGGGAGAGGGCCGATGCGATCCTCGCGGGGAGGGAACGCGCGCGTGGCCCGACGTCCTTCCTGTCGAGGGCCGTTGTCAGTGGTGCCGCGTAGGGTGCGGAGCAGTGGGACGGCGAACTTCACGCACGGGGGACCGATGAGCACGACCAGCACCACCACCGGCACGCCGGTGATCACCCTCTCCGAGGCCGAGCTGGATCCGTACGTCACCCACGCGCCGAGCCGCCGCTGGCTGACCGGCCCCGGACTGCCCGACGTCGGCGCGCTGGTGACGTTCGAGGCGCTGCGCGCGGACGGCCTGCGCCCGGTCGCCGACTCCACAGCCGACCCCGACCACCTGCTCCCCGAGGACCTGCGCGGCCAGCTGGTCATCGGCGGACTCCTCGGCCCGGCGGGCCCCGAGACCGAGTCCGTGCTCCTCGACGGCGCGACCGGCGAGATCACGACGACGTATTTCCTCCACGACCGTCCCGACCTGATGGACCGCCGACCGCTCGCGCCCTCCCTGGAGAAGCTCGTGCGGTTCGCCACGGCCGCCGACGAACTCGCGGCGCTCAGAGGCCAGTTCGCTGCTTACGCCGGGCGTTTCGGGCCCGACGCGGTGGCCGAGGCCTCCGGACAGCTCCTCGCGCTGTACGAGTCGGGTGCGGACGGCGAGGTGCCCCCGTTCTGGCGGCTGGCCGCCGTGATCCGTCCCCTGGCGCTGGTCGCGGGCCCCGGCACCCGCTCCGGGCTCGCCCTGGACCTGCCGCCCCGCCTCCTGGACGAGGAGTTCGACACCGGCGCGATCGTCCGCTTCGAGGAGGTCGACTTCCCGGCCGCCCTCTCCCACGAGCCGACCCGCCGCTTCCTGCGGGAGACGGGGCTGCCCGAGGAGTGCGTCTGGTTCTTCCTCGACCTGGACGTCCCGCTGCCCACCCTTGCCGAGCACCGGGTCGACGAGCCGCACACCGAACTCCCCGAGGGGGCCGACCGGCTGATCCGCCTCGGCCACCTCGTGGAGGACACCAGCCTCGTCCTCGACGGCACCACCGGCGCGGTACTGGCCTGGAGCGAGACGGAGTCCAGACTCCGCCCGCTGAACGCCGACATCTCGACCCTGGCTTTCACCCTCTGGCTCGTCCACCGGGAGCACACCCTCGACGCCGAACACGAACTGAGCGAGGCCTACGACCAGTTGGCCGCCACCATGACCCGCACCCTGGCCGCCCTCGACCCGGTCGCCTGCGACCCGACCCCGAGGACGCCCACCGACGACGGCTGGCGCTACTGGCCGGGCATGTTCGAGGACGAGGCGGGCGGCGGACTCTACGCATAGCCCCGGTCCGCGCCGTAAGGTCCCCCGCATGGACTGGCTGGCCCCCGTGAACACCCTGACCGGCGCGGCGATCGGCATCGGATCGACCCTGCTCGCCGACCGTCTCCGCTGGCGCCGCGACCGCGAGGCCCTCCACCAGGACACCCGCCGACAGGCGTACGCGGCGTTCATGGCGGCACTGTCCGACGCCTACACCCGCCTGCACGAGACCGCCCGCGGGACCCTTCCCCCGGCGGAGAGCCGCACCGCCGCCCACGAGGTGTTCACCTCCAGCAACCTGTACCCGCTGCGCTACGAACTTGCCCTGATCGCCCCGTGGGACGTCATGGCCCCGGTCAACGAGGCCTTCTGGAAGGTCCGCGCCCTGCGCGACCTGGTGGCGACGGGCACCGCCCCGGACGCCCCGGAGTTCCGGACCCACGTGCGCGACTACCTGACGGCCACGGAATCGGCCCAGGCGGCGATGCGCAAGGATCTCGGCACGTCGTGGCCGGAGGAGAGGACGGGGCGGGAACCGTAGACCGGGAACGCCCCCGGCGAGAAACGGTGTTGGAGGCCGTGGCGGGATTCGAACCCACGTAACTCGCTTTGCAGGCGAGCCCCTGAACCACTCGGGCACACGGCCGTGTCACCACTCTTTCCTCACGGCCGTGGTGGGATTCGGACCCACGTGACTCCCCGCGAGCGGAGCTCGCTGAGGAGTGCAGCGCAGGCGAGCCCCTGAACCACTCGGGCACCCGGCCGTTCGGCGGGTTCTCCGGGGAGTGCCCCCCTTCGAACCGCTTGGTCATGACCGTAGGCCCCGGAAACCGGGCGGTTCAAGGGAGTCGCGTGGGCTGCAATGCGACTGCCATGTGCCGTTCACGAACGGGGGTCCCGTGCCGTTCGCGAACGGGGTGATCCGGCGGCGGTCGGGAGTGGCGTAGGACCAATGGATGAGGGCCGGTCCCGCCTCCCGACAGGGGTCATTGTCGGTTGTGGGCCTTACTCTGGCCGTCATGGCCGTCCATGAACCTCGCGACACCGGTGTCGCGGACACAGCAGACATACCCGGGAAGTCCGGCTCGCGTCGGTCGGAGGAGACCGTGCTCGGGCGGGACCACCGGGCCCTGAGCATCGGGATCGTGTCCGTCGTGCTGCTGATCGCCTTCGAGGCGACCGCCGTGGGGACGGCCATGCCGGTGGCCGCGCGGGAGCTGGACGGACTGTCCCTGTACGCCTTCGCCTTCTCGGGATACTTCACGACCAGCCTGTTCGGCATGGTGCTGGCCGGTCAGTGGTCCGACCGGCGAGGCCCGCTCGGTGCGCTGACCTGCGGGATCGCCGCCTTCGCCGCGGGCCTTCTGCTGTCGGGGACCGCCGGGGCCATGTGGCTGTTCATCCTCGGGCGGGCCGTGCAGGGGTTCGGCGGCGGGCTGGTGATCGTCGCCCTGTACGTCGTCGTGGGGCGGGCCTACCCGGAGCGGCTGCGGCCCGCGATCATGGCGGCGTTCGCGGCGAGCTGGGTCGTGCCGTCGGTCGTGGGTCCGCTGGCGTCCGGCGCGGTGACCGAGCACCTCGGCTGGCGGTGGGTGTTCCTCGGCATCCCCGCGCTGGTCCTCCTGCCGCTGGCCCTCGCGCTGCCGCAGATACGGCGACGGGCCGCGGGCCCGGTCGACGGTGCCGCGGACGCCTCCTCCGACCGGCGCCGCATCCGCCTCGCCCTCGGCATCTCCCTCGGCGCGGGCCTGCTCCAGTACGCCGCCCAGGACCTGCGCCCGCTCTCCCTCCTGCCCGCCGTCGCGGGCGTCGCCCTGCTGGTGCCGGCCGTCCTCGGACTGCTCCCGCACGGCACCTGGCGGGCGGCCCGCGGCCTGCCCTCGGTGGTGCTGCTGCGCGGGGTGGCCGCCGGGTCGTTCATCGCCGCCGAGTCCTTCGTGCCGCTGATGCTGGTCACCCAGCGCGGCCTCAGCCCGACCCTCGCGGGGTTCTCCCTCGCGGCCGGCGGGGCGACCTGGGCGCTGGGCTCCTGGGTGCAGTCCCGGCCGCGCGTGGAGCCGTACCGGGACCGGCTGACGACCGGCGGGATGGTGCTCGTGGCCGCCGCCATCGCCGTCGCGCCGAGCGTCCTGATCGACGCGGTGCCCGCCTGGACGGTGGCCGTCGCCTGGGGCTTCGGCTGCTTCGGGATGGGCCTGGTGATCTCCTCGACCAGCGTGCTCCTGCTCCAGTTGTCCGCCCCCGAGGAGGCCGGCGCCAACTCGGCCGCCCTCCAGATCTCCGACGGCCTGTCCAACGTGCTGCTGCTGTCCGCGGGCGGTGCCGCCTTCGCGGCGCTCGGCGGCGGAACCGTGTCGCACGCGGCCGGCGAGGCCTCCGGCGCCTCCCGTCCGGTCGCCTTCGCCGCCGTCTTCCTGCCGATGGCGGCGGTGGCCCTGGCGGGGGCGTGGGTGACGACGAGGCTGCGCACCCCTTCTTGAGTGGTACCAATTCGACCCCACGAAGAGGTGCCATTTTGGTATGGCCATGAACCTGCGTCTCCGTGACGACCAGACGGAAGCCCTGAAGCTGCGCGCCGAGGAGGAGGGGGTCAGCATGCACGCGATACTGCTCCGGGCCGTGGACGACTACCTGGCGCGGACGGCTCATGAAGCGCTCGTGCGCAGGGCGGCCAAGGAGCAGACCGCCAAGTGGGCCGAACTGCTGGAGCGGCTCAAGTGATCCCTGTCTGCCTGACGGCCGAGGACGTCCTGGCCATCGCCGGCCTCGCGGTCGACGACCAGGACGTCGTCGTCCGTGATGCGGGGCTGCTGGAATCGGCCGTGCACCGCCCGGCTGCCGCCATGTTCGGGCAGGAGGCGTACCCGGACCTGTTCGGCAAGGCCGCGGCCCTCCTGCAGTCGCTGGCGATCAACCGCCCCTTCGTCGACGGGAGCAAACGGACGGCGTGGACCTCCTGTGTCGTCTTCCTGGCGATGAACGGTGTGCGGCTGTGGCCGGACATCGACGCCGCCGAGCGTCTGGTGATCGCGGTGGCCACTGGTGCCGCGGACGAGGTCGAGGCCATCTCCGAGGCGCTGCGGGAGCTGTCCGAACCACCTGTGTGACGTCAGTCCCACCGAAGGCCGACCCGGCGTCGTCCGCGCGTCGGCCATGTCGGCCCGCCGGTAGGGTGGCCCGGTTGTCCTACGTAGCCGAGCCGCCCGAGCCCCACGACGGAGACCGTGACTACCACCGCCAGCTCCAGCACCGCTTCCCACTCGCACCACCTCTCCCCCGCCTTCCCCGGCCGGGCCCCCTGGGGTACCGCCGGCAAGCTGCGTGCCTGGCAGCAGGGGGCGATGGCGAAGTACCTCCAGGAGCAGCCGCGCGACTTCCTCGCCGTCGCCACCCCCGGCGCCGGCAAGACGACCTTCGCGCTGACCCTCGCCTCCTGGCTGCTGCACCACCACGTCGTGCAGCAGGTGACCGTGGTGGCACCCACCGAGCACCTGAAGAAGCAGTGGGCGGAGGCGGCCGCGCGGATAGGCATCCGGCTGGACCCCGAGTACAGCGCCGGGCCGCTCAGCAAGGACTACCACGGCGTCGCCGTGACGTACGCGGGCGTCGGCGTACGGCCGATGCTGCACCGCAACCGCGCCGAGCAGCGCAAGACCCTCGTCATCCTCGACGAGATCCACCACGCCGGTGACTCCAAGTCCTGGGGCGAGGCCTGCCTGGAGGCGTTCGAGCCGGCCACGCGGCGGCTCGCGCTCACCGGTACGCCGTTCCGCTCCGACACCAACCCGATCCCCTTCGTGACGTACGAGGAGGGCAACGACGGCATCCGGCGCTCGTCCGCCGACTACACGTACGGCTACGGCTCCGCCCTCGCGGACAACGTCGTGCGGCCCGTCATCTTCCTCTCCTACAGCGGCAACATGCGCTGGCGCACGAAGGCCGGCGACGAGATCGCCGCACGGCTCGGCGAGCCGATGACGAAGGACGCGATCAGCCAGGCCTGGCGTACGGCGCTCGACCCGCGCGGCGAGTGGATGCCGAGCGTGCTGCGCGCCGCCGACCAGCGGCTCACCGAGGTCCGCAAGGCCATACCGGACGCGGGCGCGCTGGTCATCGCCTCCGACCAGGAATCGGCCCGCGCCTACGCCAAGCTGATCCGGGAGATCACCGGATCGAAGGCGACCCTCGTCCTGTCCGACGACGCCGGCGCGTCCGACCGGATCGACGAGTTCAGCCACAGCACCGACCGGTGGATGGTCGCGGTGCGGATGGTGTCGGAAGGCGTCGACGTGCCGCGCCTCGCGGTCGGCGTGTACGCCACCACCATCTCCACGCCGCTGTTCTTCGCCCAGGCCGTCGGCCGTTTCGTACGGTCGCGGCGGCGCGGCGAGACCGCCTCCGTGTTCCTGCCCACCGTGCCCGACCTCCTCGGCTTCGCCAACGAGATGGAGCGCGAGCGCGACCACGTCCTCGACAAGCCGAAGAAGGACGGGGACGAGGAGGATCCGTACGCCGAGTCCGAGAAGGAGATGGACGAGGCGAACCGGGAGCAGGACGAGGACACCGGCGAGCAGGACATGCTGCCCTTCGAGGCGCTGGAGTCCGACGCCGTCTTCGACCGGGTCATGTACAACGGCGCCGAGTTCGGCATGCAGGCCCACCCCGGGAGCGAGGAGGAGCAGGACTACCTCGGCATCCCCGGGCTCCTGGAGCCCGAGCAGGTGCAACTGCTCCTGCAGAAGCGGCAGGCCAAGCAGATCGCGCACAGCCGCAGGAAGCCGGACACCGAGGCCGACCTGCTGGAGCTGCCGGCCGAGCGGCGGCCGGTGGTCTCCCACAAGGAGCTGATGGAGCTGCGCAAGCAGCTCAACACGATGGTCGGCGCGTACGTCCACCAGAGCGGCAAGCCGCACGGGGTCATCCACACCGAGCTGCGGCGGGTGTGCGGCGGGCCGCCGAGCGCGGAGGCGACGGCGGGGCAGCTGCGGCAGCGCATCGCCAAGGTGCAGGAGTGGGCCACCCGCATGAAGTGACGCCCGCGGGCGGAAGGGACGCCCCGGGCGTCCACCGCACGCCCGGGGCGCTCGACGCCGGATCGCGCACCGTACGTATGGGGACAAACACAGGTAGTCCCCACCGGTCACTGCCCGGATTCTGGACGGAGCCTTCCGCTGAGCGAACCTGCTTCGCTACTGTCCCGCTACGCACACGCCCCGTGGCAGCGCCGCCGCGGAGCGCAGCCGTGAAGCGACCGGGTCCGGACACGCCGGACCCCTCTGCCGATCGGCGGCCTCTGACGCGCGTCGCTGACGGGACTCGGCGACGCATCCGCCGCTGTGGAGGCCGCCGACCTCACCACTAAGGAGTGGGCGTCGTGACCGCGGAGACCTCTCAGACGCTCGACAGGGGACTACGGGTCCTCAAGCTGCTGGCCGACACGGACCACGGGCTGACCGTCACCGAGCTTTCCCACAAACTGGGCGTGAATCGGACCGTCGTGTACCGGCTGCTCGCCACCCTGGAGCAGCACGCCCTCGTACGACGTGACCTGGGCGGACGAGCCCGGGTCGGGCTCGGGGTGCTGAGGCTGGGCCGGCAGGTGCACCCGCTGGTGCGGGAAGCCGCGCTGCCCGCCCTGCGGTCGCTGGCCGAGGACATCGGGGCCACCGCGCACCTGACGCTCGTCGACGGGACGGAGGCGTTGGCCGTCGCCGTGGTCGAGCCGACGTGGACCGACTACCACGTGGCCTACCGGGCCGGCTTCCGGCATCCGCTGGAGCGCGGCGCGGCGGGCAAGGCGATCCTGTCCGCCCGGCAGCGGACGGCTTCCGGGGAGCCGGGGTACACCCTGACCCACGGCGAGCTGGAGGCCGGCGCGAGCGGGGCGGCGGCGCCGCTGCTGGGCGTGACGGGCGTGGAGGGCAGCGTAGGGGTCGTGATGCTGGCCGACGCGGTACCGGAGCGGGTCGGCCGGCGGGTGATGGAAGCGGCCCGAGAGGTGGCGGAGGCGTTGCGCTGACCCCCGGATCGCCGGCTCCCGGACCGCCGCCCCGCTGGTCGCCGGCCCCCTCGTCGCCGCCCGCCTGATCGCCGACCGCCGGGCCGGGCACCGGCGCGTGGCCGGGGCCGGGGCGCGCGTTAGATTGGGCGCGTGCTCTCACGCCTCACACGTCCCCAGGCCCTCGCCGTCTGCGCCCTTCCGCTCGTGGCGCTGCTCGCCACCGTGGGGTTCGCGCCGCTGCCGTTCTCGGTGGCGCAGCCGGGGATGACGGCGAACGTCCTCGGCGACAACAAGGGCACCCCCGTCATCACGATCTCCGGCGCGCCCACCCGCGACACGACCGGGCAACTGCGGATGACGACCATCGAGGCGACCGGCCCCGACGCGCACGTCACCCTGGGCGAGGTGATCGACGGCTGGTTCCGCACCGACCAGGCCGTGATGCCGCGCGACTCGGTCTACCCCGCGGGGGACAGCACGAAGGAGATCGAGCGGTACAACACCGAGCAGATGGAGAAGTCCCAGGACACCGCGACCCAGGCCGCGCTGAGGTACCTCGACCGCACCGACGACGGCATCGAGGTCACGCTGAGGCTCGCCGACGTCGGCGGCCCCAGCGCGGGCCTGCTGTTCTCCCTGGGGATCGTCGACCGGCTCGACGGCGACGGCAGCGGCGGCGATCTCACGGGCGGCCGTACGATCGCCGGCACCGGGACCATCGACGCGGACGGCAAGGTCGGCGCGGTCGGCGGAGTGGCGCTGAAGACGCAGGCCGCCCGCCGGGACGGCGCGACCGTCTTCCTGGTGCCCAGGGCGGAGTGCTCCGACGCCAAGTCCGAGCTGCCCGCGGGGCTGCGCCTGATCCCGGTGACCACCCTCGAGGGCGCCGTCGACTCCCTCGTCAAGCTGGAGAAGGACCAGGGCTCGGTGCCGAGCTGCTAGTGCTCTGACCGGGAAGGTTCGCCGGGGCGGTCGTCCGGGCGGTTGGATGCACGGTGACGTCCGCTCTGACTGCTGGGGGTGTAGTGGCTGAGCTTGTCCATGTGCGCAGGTTGACCGACCAGGAGGGGCAGAAGCTGCAGCAGATCGTGCGCCGGGGCAGCACCAGTTCGGTGCGCTACCGGCGCGCGATGATGCTGCTGGCCTCGGCCGGCGGGAACCGGGTGCCGGTGATCGCGAAGCTGGTGCAGGCCGACGAGGACACCGTCCGCGACGTGATCCACCGGTTCAATGGGATCGGCCTGGCCTGCTTGGACCCTCGGTGGGCGGGAGGCCGTCCCCGCCTGCTCAGTCCTGACGACGAGGACTTCGTCATCCAGACGGCCACCACCCGCCCGAGCAAGCTCGGCCAGCCCTTCACCCGCTGGTCCATCCGCAAGCTCGCCGCCTACCTGCGGAGAGTGCACGGCCGTGTCATCCGGATCGGCCGCGAGGCGTTACGGTGCCTGCTCGCCCGCCGCGGCGTCACCTTCCAGCGGACCAAGACGTGGAAGGAGTCGCCTGACCCCGAGCGCGACGCCAAGCTGGACCGCATCGAGGAGGTGCTGGAGCGATTCCCGGATCGTGTATTTGCGTTCGACGAGTTCGGGCCCCTGGGCATCCGGCCCACCGCCGGGTCGTGCTGGGCCGAGCAAGGCCGGCCCGAGCGGCATCCCGCGACTTACCACCGCACCCACGGGGTGCGGTACTTCCACGGTTGCTACTCGATCGGCGACGACACCCTCTGGGGCGTCAACCGCGGCAGGAAGGGTGCCGCGAACACCCTGGCTGCGCTGAAGTCGATCCGGACCGCCCGCCCGGACGGGCCCCGATCTACGTGATCCTGGACAACCTGTCCGCCCACAAGGGCAGCGACATCCGCCGCTGGGCGAAGAAGAACAAGGTCGGGTTGTGCTTCACCCCGACCTACGCCTCGTGGGCCAACCCCATCGAGGCGCACTTCGGACCGCTTCGCCAGTTCACCATCGCGAACTCGCACTACCCCAACCACACTGTGCAGACACGGGCCCTGCACGCCTACCTCCGCTGGCGCAACGCCAACGCCCGCCACCGCGATGTGCTGGCCGCCGAACGCAAGGAGCGCGCCCGCATCCGCGGCGAGAAAGGGATCCGCTGGGGCAGACGCCCCCTCGCCACCGCAGCCTGAACGATCCGACGAATCTACGCGGTCACAGCACTGGCGAGCAGGGGTTCACCGGGCAGGCGAACCGCTCGTGACCATGGACTCATGCGGGCGAGAGCATCTCCTGAAGGATGCGCTGCAGCTCGGTGCGGTCCCGCGGAGTGATCCTCGCCAGCCTGCGGTCGTACTCCGCCGCGAGGGCTGCAAGTGCACGATCCCGTGCCTCTGTGCCCTCAGCGGTTAGTACGAGCCGGTGACGCCGCAGGTCCGCGTCGTCGATCTCGCGCCGGATGAACCCCTTGGCGACGAGGTTGCGGACGTAGACCGTCACGCTCGCTTTGGGGAGCAGCAGTGCCGTCGCGATCTCGGCCGGGTACGGCGATGCCTCCACCTCGGCCAGGACGAAAAACTCCTTCGTCTCCAACCCGAGCTCGGCCAGCTCCCCCGTGCAGGCATCCATCACAACGCCCAGCAGCCGCTGGTTCAGCGTCCACAGCTGCGCCCCGTCGACTGACATGTGACCCCTCCATCCATGCGGTACAGTTTCGTATTAGTTTCAGGTCGTACAATACATTGTCTTGTACTGGACTCCCATGGAACAACAATCTCACGAAGGAAGCCAGGCATGCTTCAGCACCTCACGATCCCGCGCGGTCCCATCAACCTCGCCGCGGACCTCCACCTGCCCGACAACGCCGACAGCAGCGCACCGCTGCGCGCCGTGGTGCTCTCCACCCCGGGCAGCAGCGTGAAGGAGCAGATCGGCGCCAATTACGCCTCCCGTCTCGCCGCCCGCGGCATCGCGGCGCTCGTCCTCGACCCCGCCCATCAGGGTCAGAGCGAGGGCGAGCCCCGCGACCTCGAAGACCCCTACCGCCGAGGTGAGGACATCTCCTACGCCATCGACGTGCTCACCACGACCCCCGGCATCGACCCGCAGCGCATCGGCGTCCTCGGCATCTGCGCCGGTGGCGGCTACGCCGTGCACACCGCTCGCACGGACCACCGCATCAAGGCGGTCGGCACGGTCGTCCCCGTCAACATCGGCGCCGCGTTCCGCAGCTTCACCCCCGACGGTCCGGCCCCAGCACTCGACGCCCTCGCGGACGCACGGACCGAAGAGGCCCGCTCCGGCGAGACGACCCGCGTGAACTGGCTGCCCGACACCCTGGAGAACGCCACAACAGCGGGCCTGACCGACATCGACACCACTCAGGCCGTCACCTACTACCGCACCGAGCGCGGCGGTAACGAACACTCCACGAACCGGCGCCTCTTGCGCAGCGACTCCCTCCTGCTGGGCTACGACGCGTTCCACCTGGCCGATCGGCTCATGACCCAGCCACTCCAGGTCATCCTCGCCGGACGCATCGGCAACACCGGCTCCTACGACACCGGCATGCAGCTGTGGAAGCTGGCCCCCAAACCCGTCGACCTCATGGTGATCGACGGCGCCGGCCACTACGAGATGTACGACGAACCCGAATACGTCAACGCTGCCGTCGAACGACTCACCAGCTTCTATGCGAACAACCTGTAAGGCATCCGAACCGGCGAACCTATGCGGTCACAGCACTAGCTTCCGGACGGGGACGCTTTTCGGCCAAGGATCGTCCATCGTTGAACAGCTGGCCGGGACGGGCTGTCCCGGCCGTCGGATGATCAATAACCTTGTGCGGTAAGCCTGTTACCGGTCCCAGGGAGATCCATGTCCACCGCTCAGCAGGTCCCCGACATCCTCTCGCCCGAGTTCGCCGCGGATCCCTACCGGGCCTATCGCGTGATGCGTGAGAGCGCCCCCCTCTTCTGGCACGAACCCACGCAGAGCTACGTCATCTCCCGTTACGAGGACGTGGAGCGCGTCTTCAAGGACAAGAGCGGCGAGTTCACCACCGACAACTACACCTGGCAGATCGAGCCCGTGCACGGCAGGACGATCCTCCAGCTCAGCGGACGGGAGCACGCGGTGCGGCGGGCCCTCGTCGCCCCCGCCTTCCGCGGCAGCGACCTGCAGGAGAAGTTCCTGCCGGTGATCGAACGCAACTCCCGTGAGCTGATCGACGCCTTCCGGTCCACCGGCTCCGCCGACCTGGTGGCCGACTACGCGACCCGCTTCCCCGTCAACGTGATCGCGGACATGCTGGGCCTGGACAAGGCCGACCACGCCCGGTTCCACCGCTGGTACACGTCGGTCATCGCCTTCCTCGGCAACCTCTCGGGCGACCCGGAGGTGGCGGCGGCGGGGGAGCGGACCCGGGTGGAGTTCGCCGAGTACATGGTGCCGATCATCCGGGAGCGCCGCGACAACCTCGGCGACGACCTGCTGTCGACGCTGTGCGCCGCCGAGGTCGACGGCGTGCGGATGAGCGACGAGGACATCAAGGCCTTCTGCAGCCTGCTGCTCGCCGCGGGCGGCGAGACCACCGACAAGGCGATCGCGGGCATCTTCGCCAACCTGCTGCAGCACCCCGAGCAGTTGGCGGCCGTCCGGGAGGACCGCGGCCTCATCGCCCGCGCCTTCGCCGAGACGCTGCGCTACACGCCTCCGGTGCACATGATCATGCGGCAGTCGGCCACCGAGGTCACGCTCAGCTGCGGTGTCGTACCGGCCGGCGCCACGGTCACCTGCCTGATCGGCGCCGCCAACCGGGACGAGAACCGCTACCGGGACCCGGACCGGTTCGACATCTTCCGCGACGACCTGACCACCACCACCGCCTTCTCGGCCGCAGCCGACCACCTCTCCTTCGCGCTCGGCCGCCACTTCTGCGTCGGTGCCCTGCTCGCGAAGGCCGAGGTCGAGATCGGTGTCGGCCAGCTCCTCGACGCCATGCCGGACCTCCGCCTCGCCGACGGCGCCGAACTCGTGGAACAGGGCGTCTTCACGCGGGGACCGCAGACGCTGCCCGTGCGTTTCACCCCCGTCGCCGACTGACCCCGGGCCCGGGCCGCGCGCGGGCCGGGGCGGCAGGGACCTGCGCCCCGGCCCGGCCCGCTACCGCACCACCGGGGTGAACTCCACCGGCAACGTGTGGAGACCGCGCATCCAGATGGACGGGCGCCAGGTGAGCTGCTCCGGCTCCACCGTGAGGACCAGGTCGGGCAGGCGTTCCAGCAGGGTCTCCACCGCGGTGCGGGCGATGACGTCGGCCAGCAGCGGAGCCGGGTAGGGGCACCGGTGCTCCCCGCTGCTGAACGACAGGTGCGCGGAACTCTCCGCCCCGACGTGCGACTCGGGCCAGATCTGCGGGTCGGTGTTGGCCGCGGCGAGTCCCAGCACCAGGCAGTCGCCCGCCCGGATCAGCCGGCCGCCGAGCTGGGTGTCGCGCACGGCCCAGCGGCCGATGAAGTTCTGTGTCGGGGTGTCGAGCCAGAGGACCTCGTTGAGCGCCTCGCCCACGCTGAGCCTGCCCCCCGACACGCTGACGGCGAACCGCTCGTCGGTGAGCAGCAGCCGCAGCGTGTTGCAGATCCAGTTGGCGGTCGGCTGCTGCGCCGCGGCGATGACGGAGATCAGGTCCTGCACGACCTCCTCGTCGGTCAGTCCGGCCGGATGCTGCAGCATGCGCGAGGTGACGTCCGGCCCCGGACGCTCGCGCTTCTCCTTGACCAGTTGCTGGATCCGCTCACCCACGCGCGTGTACGCGGCCACCGGGTCGTCGCCCTCCGCGGCGTCGAGGGAGATCCGCAGGTCCTCGACGAGCTGCTGGGTGGCCTCACCCGTGTGCGGCATCCCGCACATCTGGACCGCGGCGCGCATCGGCAGCGCGTGCGCGTACATGCTCATCAGCTCGGCCTGGCCGCTGCCGGCGAAGGACGCGATGAGCCGGTCGGCGAGCTGCCGGCAGTCGCGCGACAGCTGGAACTGGTCGACGCCCTCCAGTGCCTCGGTGATGACCCCGGCCCGCCGCCGGTGCTCCTCGCCCTCGGTGAACAGCACCGAGGGCTGGTACCCGACGAACGGCAGCAGCGGCCAGTCCGCGGGGATGTTCTCCCACTGGTTCCAGCGCCGCGAGTCGCGGGCGAACAGTTCGTCGTGACCGGTCACGTAGCTGACCTCGGCGTAACCGAGGACCAGCCAGGCGGGGATGTCCCCGTCGAGCAGCACGGGCGCCACCGCGCCGTGCTCCCGGCGCAGGGTCCGGTACAGCTGCGCCGGTGTCTGCTGGTACTCCAGACCGCCCAGCCGCACGGCGCCCGCGTGCGCGGGGCACCCGGCGCCGGGCGCGTGCGGGGGACGGGATCCGGTGTCGGTCACGGTGTCATCTCCTGGGCCATGGCCAGTTCGTAGAGGTGGTCCACGAGGGTGATCAGTACGTCTTTGCCCGACGACCGGACCCGCGCGTCGCAGTCGACGAGCGGCACGTGCGCGGGCAGGGAGAGCGCCTGGCGGATCTCGTCGAGGGAGTACCGGTCGGGTTCGTCGTCGAACCGGTTGACGGCCACCACGAACGGCGTCCTGTGGTGTTCCAGCCGGTCGATCGCGTACCAGGACTCGTCCATCCGGCGCGTGTCGACCAGGACGACCGCGCCGAGGGTGCCGGAGAAGAGCCGGTCCCACAGGAACCAGAAACGTTCCTGGCCCGGTGCGCCGAACAGGTACAGCACCATGCGCTTGTTGAGGCTGATCCGGCCGAAGTCGAAGGCGACCGTCGTGGTGGTCTTCGCGGCCACCTGCCGGGTCTCGTCGACACCGACCCCCGCCTGCGTCATCACCTCCTCGGTGTTGAGCGGACGGATCTCGCTGACCGAGCGGACCAGGGTCGTCTTGCCGACCCCGAAGCCGCCCACGACGACGATCTTCAGACCGGTCTCGGCGGCATCGGACAGGGGCGTACGCAGGGAGGGCAGGTCAGAGGTTGCGGAGCCCATGCAGCACTTCCATGAGTAGAGCGGAGTCGGGGAGCGCGGCGAGGGACCGCGGCGCGGGTGGGTGGCGGGCGGTGATGCGGCCCATGGCGAGCAGGTCGCCGAGGAGGATGCGCACCACCGTGATCGGCAGCTTCATCTCCGCGGCGACCTCGACGAGGGCCGTCGGATGCCGGCACAGATCCAGGATCCGTGCGTGCTCCGACTGCATCCCGGCGGTGGGTGCGCTCTCACTGACGATCAGGGTGACCAGGTCGAATGCGTCGTCCGCACGGCTGCGCCCGCCCGTGATCGTGTAGAGGCGGTCGGGGTCGCCGGTGTCCACGGGCCGACGCGTCACGACGATGCGCTCCCCTGCGCGCCCCCGCGGGGCTCGGCCCGCAGGTGCTCACCGATCTGCTCGACCAGCTCGGTCATCTGGTGACCCACCACTCCGGGGTCGGCGCTCTCCGCGCAGAGGAGCGCCAGATGCGCGCCGTCGCCCGCCTGCACGATGAAGAGCTGACCGCCGTGGAACTCGGTCATGGAGTGGCGGACACCACCGCTCCCGTCGCCGAACTCGACGGACGCGCCCTGGGCGAGGGCCTGCATGCCCGAGCAGATGGCTGCCAGCTGGTCGGCCTGGTCGAGCGCCAGGTGTTCGGTCCAGCACAGCTTCAGGCCGTCCCGGGACAGGACCAGGGCGTGCCGGGCGCCGGGAACGCGCTCCAGAAGGCCCTGCAGAAGCCAGGTGAGGCTGTTGTCGGTGGTCTGCATGGTAGGTGTGGGGACGGTAGGGCCCAAAAGCCCAGGTCACCGGCCCGTTCCTCCAATCTCACGAGCTGAAGCGGGGAAGGGGGCGCCGTGGCTCCGGCGCCGGAGGGGAAGGACGTGGGGTTACCGGGCGGCCGGCGGCTCGGGTGCGGTGCCGGTCCCGGACGGGCCGGCTTCGCCGGCGGAGGTGCGCCCGCTGTGGAAGGCCCCGAAGCGGGTGCCCGCGTCGCGCGCGCCGGGAGGGGTCTGCCCCGGTGTGCCGCCCGGCGCGGGGGAGTCGGCCGCCGTCCTGCGCTGCTGCCGTTCCTGCTCGGCTTCGGCCATCGTGCGGCCGGGGGCGCGGACGGGCAGGCCGTTCGGCGTGGCCGCCGCCGGACGGCGGGACGCGTCACGACCGCGGACCTCCGACGAAGCCGGAGCTGCAGCCGGAGCTGCAGCCGGAGCTGCAGCCGGAGCTGCAGCCGGAGCTGCAGCCGGGGCCGGAGCCGGTGCCGAGGCCGCGGGAGGGGCGGCGGCAGCCGGTCGCACGGCGGGAGCGGGCACTCCGCCCGTCCCCGAAACCCCGCCCGGCACGGACACTCCGCCCGGCACGGACTCTTCACCCGGCATGGACGCTCCGCCCGTCGTCGGCTGTGCGGTGCCCGTCGTGGCCCGCGTGGACCCCGGCGCGGGCGTCGCCACGGCAGGCCGGTGTGCCGTCTCCTGCGGTGCGGCGTCCCGCCGCTGGGCGAGCAGCTGCCGGGGCAGCAGGACGACGACGCCGGTGCCGCCGCGGGACGAGGGCCGGTAGTTGACACTGATGCCGTACTTGACGGCCAGCCCGCCGACCACGGCCAGGCCGAGCCGGGTGCCGGGCAGTGAGGCGAGGTCGGTCATGTGCCCCGCCACGGCCTCCTCGGCGTGCCGCATCGCCGCGTCCGCCATCTTCAGGCCGCTGTCCTCGATCGTGACGACGAGCCCGGCACTGTGCTCGTCGACGTACACGTGGACCTCGTCGATGGGCGGCGAGAAGTTGGCGGCGTTGTCCATGAGTTCGGCGATCAGGTGCATCACGCCTTCCGCGGCGAAACCGGAGATCGCGGCGTTCGTGGAACAGTGCAGCCGTACGCGCTGGTACGCCGCGATCCGGCCGGCCGCGCCGCGCAGGATGCTCTCCATCACGATCGGCTTGTTCCAGGCGCGGCTGGACCGGCCGCCCATGAGGAGGGCCAGCCGGTCGGTCATGAGGCCCAGCTGGGAGGTGCTGTGATCCAGTTTCAGCAGGTCGCCGAAGATCTCCTCGCCGTGCCGCTCCTGCATCTCGCGCAGATCGGCGAGCATGCTCACGGTCTTGGCCTGGACCCGGCTCAGGGCCTTCGCGGAGGCGGCCTGTGCGGCGGCGGCCCGCCGCTCGCTGCGGGCGAGTTCCCGCACGAACGCCTCGACGGGTGCCCGCAACAGGGAGGAGGGCGGCCACTCCCACCCGGCCAGCACGGTGTCGGCCGAGTTGCCCTCCTGCAGCTGCCCGACCATGTCGGGCAGGACCGTCCGCGTCACCTGCGCCACCTCTTCGGTGACCTGCGCCAGTTCCTCGCGGGCGCGCAGCCGTTCGGTGTCCGTGGCCGCCGCGTACTGCACGACCTGCTCCACCGCGGAGCTGAAGGCCTCCACGGTGCGGCGCAGTTGTGCGTCGGAGGGCAGCGTCACCTGGTCCAGGGCCTCCTTCGCCCGCGCGCCGTCGCGGAGCCGGCTCACGAGGGCGGGCACGGTGACGTTCACCAGGTGCGCCGACTCGGCCGACTGCTGCGCCGACAGCGCGGTCAGCCGGGCGACTTCGGCGTCCGTCGCGGCGGTGGCCCGGCGGGCCCGCCGGAGCAGCAGGCCGCAGACGAGGACGGTGGCCGCCACGCAGCACCAGGCGGCCACAGCCGTGACCACCGTCCAGGTGCGGGCCGTGGCGGGGGCCGTCGCGACGGCCGTACCCGCGGCTGCGGCACTCAGCAGCAGCACCGTCACGGGTACGGCCGACGAGGTGGGGGGGAGTTCAGCTGACCGACGCTGACGGGGTGGTGCAGGCAGAGGCATTCCGCGGTTCCTCGGTCCTCGAGAGCAGGAAGAACGGATCGACCGACACGACGGCCGCAGGCCCGGAGGCGAGAAAGATGTGATTTTCCGATCCGGGTACCGGCTCATGCTAGTCATTGCGCAGGGGGTGTTGATCTCACCGCTCGCCCAGCCTGCCGGTGAGCCGATTTCGTCGCAAAGCCGCTGCTGGAAACGGGCACCGTGGTAGCCGCGAGATGGTGTTTTTCTCCCGATGTCCTTCCCGCACGACGGGCGGTCGCGGGCGTCAAGTGCCTTGACTCCCTTGCCCGGAGGGTGTGACGGGCCGGGCGGAGCGTCGGTTTCCGGTCAATTCTGAAAGTTCTCCGCGCGATATGAGTCGAAAATCGTGCAGGGCGATCACAGGTTCCCCACGGAATCCGCCACAGGAACGGAAGGCGCCCCCTACTTCACGAATCCCTCCGCCTTCATCCAGTCCAGCGCGACCTGATGCGGGTCCTCCCCGTCCACGTCCACCTTCGCGTTCAGTTCCTGCGCCACCGCGTTGTCCAGCCTGGCGGTCACCGGGTCGACGACCTCGGCGATGGCCGGCCACTTCTCGAAGGTTTCGGTGTTGATCACTGGCGCCGCGTTGTAGTTGGGGAAGAACTTCCTGTCGTCGGCCATCACCACCAGGTTCATGGACTTGATGCGGCCGTCGGTGGTGAACACCTCCCCGTAGGTGCAACTCCCCTTCGCCGTCTGCGTGTAGATGATCCCGGTGTCCATCTGCGTGATCCGGCCCGCCGGCACGTCCATGCCGTACGCCTTCTGCATGCCCGGCAGCCCGTCCGCGCGGTTGGCGAACTCGCCCTCCACGCACAGCGTGACGGCCTTCGGGTCGGACCGGGACAGCGCGGCCACCTCCGACAGCGTCTTCGTGCCGTACTTCTTGTGGTTGGCCTGGTTCATCGCCAGCGCATAGGTGTTGTTGAGCCGGGACTGCGGCAGCCAGGTCACCCCGTTGCGCACGTCGGCGTCCCGCACCGCCTCCCACTGCCGCTGCGGGTCGGTGATGGGCCGGCTGTTGCCCTGGTACGTGATCCAGGCGGTGCCCGTGTACTCGTACATGGCGTCGGCGTCGCCCTTGCGGATCGCCTCGCGGCCGCCGATGGACCCCTGGATGCCGGTGCGGTCCAGGACGTCCGCGCCCGCCGCCTCGAAGGCGATGCCCAGCATCGCGCCGAGGACGAGGCTCTCGGTGAACGACTTCGACGTCACGGTGAGATCGGCGCCCTTGAGCGGCTCCCCCTTGCCGATCGAGCCGGGGGAGACGTCGTCGACCATGGGGGAGCCGCTGGTCAGCCCGCAGCCGGAGGCCAGCACCAGCAGCACCGCGAGGACGCACGGCGTCCCTCTCACTGCCCCACCTCCAGACCGCGCGGCCGCAGCAGCACCTCGGCCAGTGAGGCCAGCCAGTCGACGAGCAGGGCCAGCGCCACGGTCAGGACGGAGCCCAGCACCAGCACCGGCATGCGCTGGTTGGTGATGCCGGCGGTGATCAGCACGCCCAGTCCGCCGCCCCCGCCGAAGGTCGCCAGGGTGGCCGTGCCGACGTTCAGGACGAGCGCCGTACGGACACCGGCGAGGATGAGCGGCACCGCCAGCGGCAGTTCCACACGGGTGAGCACCCCGAGCGGGGACATGCCGATGCCGCGGGCGGCCTCCAGCAGCGTCGGGTCGTTCGCCTTCAGGCCGGCGATGGTGTTGGAGAGCACCGGCAGGACGGCGTAGGCGATGATCCCGATCAGGGCCGCCCGGCGGCCGATGCCCAGCCAGATCACCAGCAGGGCGAGCAGGCCGATCGCGGGGGTGGCCTGGCCCATGTTGGCGAAGGCCATCGCGACCGGGGTGGCCTTGCGGAAGGCCGGCCGGGTCAGCGCGATGCCCAGCGGGATCGCGATGATCAGGACGAAGAAGGTCGAGATCACCGTCAGCTCGATGTGCTGCCACAGCGCCTTGGACACCTGCCGGCCGGCCAGCGCGTTCTCGGAGACGGTGTCCAGGTCCGCCTGCGCGAACCACAGCCAGGTGGCGAGCAGCATCGCGACCACGAACGCGGGCACGAGGGTCAGCTTCGGCCAGCCGATGCGGCGGCGCGGGGGAGCGGGCGGCGGAGCCGGGGGCTCCTCCCGGGCCGGCCGGTCGTCCAGCTCGGAGGTGCTCACGTCGTCGCCTCCCCGCCGGGGCCCTCCTGCTCCGCGTGCGTCTGCGCGGCTCGGGCCTCCTCCAGTTCGTGCTGGGCCTCCAGCGCCTCCAGCCGGTCGGCCTCCAGCAGTTCGTGCACCGAGTTCATCAGCGTCTCCATGTCGACGACCCCGGTGTACTCGCCGCGCCGCCCGGTCACCGCGACCCGCCCGGTGTTGTCGGTGAGGACCGCCTCCAGGGCGTCCCGCAGCGTCGCGTCCCGCGTCACCGTGTCGGTCACCAGCGTGCCGGCGCGGGCCAGCGAGCCCTTGGCCCGCATCAGGTCGCCGCGCCGCAGCCACTTGTAGGGCCGGCCGCGCTTGTCCAGCAACAGGATCTCGTTCGTCCCGCTGGAGCGGATCCGGTTGAAGACGGTCTGCAGCGGGTCGTCGACGGTCACCGTCGGACACCCGGTGATCTCCACGTCCCGTACGCGCGTGAGGTTGAGCCGCTTCAGCGCCGCGCCGGCGCCCACGAACCCGGACACGAAGTCGTCCGCCGGGTTGGTGAGGATCGCCTCCGGGGTGTCGAACTGGGCGATGTGCGAGCGCTCGCGCAGCACCGCGATCCGGTCGCCCAGCTTGATCGCCTCGTCGAAGTCGTGGGTGACGAACACGATCGTCTTGTGCAGCTCGTGCTGGAGCCGGATCAGCTCGTCCTGGAGGTGGTCGCGGGTGATGGGGTCCACGGCGCCGAACGGCTCGTCCATCAGCAGCACCGGCGGATCGGCCGCCAGCGCCCGTGCCACGCCGACCCGCTGCTGCTGACCACCGGACAGCTGGCGCGGATACCGGTGGCGGAACTCCCCGGGGTCCAGACCGACCAGGTCGAGCATCTCCTCCACCCGGTCCCTGATCCGCCCCTTCGGCCAGCCGATCATCCCCGGCACCAGCGCGATGTTCTGCGCGACCGTCATGTGCGGGAACAGCCCGGACGCCTGGATGGCGTAACCGACCTTGCGGCGCAGCTTCACCGGATCGATGTCGGTGACGTCCTCGCCGCCGATGCGGATCCGGCCGCCGCTCGGCTCGATCAGCCGGTTGATCATCTTCAGGGTTGTCGACTTCCCGCAGCCGGACGGCCCGACGAAGATGACGATCTCGCCCGCCTTGATCTCCATGTTCACGTTGTCCACGGCGGGAGCCGCACCGCCCGGGTAGCGCTTGGTGAGGTTCTCCAGCTCGATCGCGGCGCCGTGGGACTCAGACACGGATCCCCCTCGGAATCGTCAGCCGGCCGACGACGACGTAGGCGGCGTCGAACAGCAGGGCCAGCACGATGATGCCGAGCGTGCCCGCGAGGACCTGGTTGAGCGCGTTCTTGCTGCCCAGGGAGGCCAGGCCGCGGAAGATCTCGTTGCCGAGGCCGGGCCCGGATGCGTAGGCGGCGATGGCGGCGATGCCCATCAGCATCTGGGTGGAGACCCGGATGCCGGTCAGGATCGGCGGCCACGCCAGCGGCAGCTCGACCCGTGCCAGCCGCATCACGCCGGACATCCCGATGCCCCTGGCCGCGTCCACCAGGGACGGGTCGACGCCCCGCAGCCCCACGACGGAGTTCCGCACGATCGGCAGCAGCCCGTACAGCGTCAGCGCGATCACCGTCGGCGGCACGCCCAGGCCCACCACCGGGATCAGCAGACCGATCATGGCCAGGGACGGGACGGTGAGGATGGTGGAGGTGGCCGTGGTGGCGAGGTTGCCGGCCCAGTCGCTGCGGTAGGTGGCGACCCCGAGCAGTACGCCGATCAGGGTGGCCAGGACCATGCACTGGAAGACGACGCTGGCGTGCTGGTAGGCGTCGGTGAGCAGCTGCTGGTGTCGGTTGCCCAGGTACTCCCAGAAGCTCACACGCCCTCACCCCGTCGTCCGGCCCGGTCCTTCCCGATCGTCCGCGGCCTGCTCCACCAGCGGGATGATCCGCAGGGGCACGGGGTTCTCCATCACGATCGCGGTGGAGGCCCGGACAATGCCATCAAAGCCGACGACCCGGTCGATGACCCGTTGGAGATCGGCGTTGGAGCGGGCCACCAGACGGCACAGCATGTCCCCGGTGCCGGTGGTGGTGTGCAGTTCCAGCACCTCCGGCACGGACGCCAAGTGGGCCCGTACGTCGGCGCCTTGCCCCTGCCGGATCTGCAGTGTGGCGAACGCGGTGACCGGGTAGCCGAGTGCCGCCGGGTCCACCTCGGGGCCGAATCCGCGGATGACTCCGTTCGACTGAAGCCGGTCCAGCCGCGCCTGTGCCGTCCCCCGGGCGACACCCAGCCGCCGTGACATCTCCAGCACACCGATCCGCGGCTCCCGCGCCAGCAGCACGATGATCCGCCCGTCCAGATGATCGATCGCCACGCCCGCCTCCGAGATGGTCACCCTGTACAGAAAAGCCGCCACGACCGCCGTACCACTGGGCAGACTGACCAGTGGTGTGACGAACTATTGCGCACCTTGCAGGGTGGCGCGACGCTTCGGCCATGACGCAGACCACACACCACACCCCCGACACCGCCCGGCAGGCCGACCCCTTCCCGGTGAAGGGAATGGACGCGGTCGTCTTCGCCGTGGGCAACGCCAAGCAGGCCGCGCACTACTACTCCACCGCCTTCGGCATGCAGCTGGTCGCCTACTCCGGACCGGAGAACGGCAGCCGCGAGACCGCCTCCTACGTCCTGGAGAACGGCTCCGCCCGCTTCGTCCTGACCTCGGTGATCAAGCCCGCCACCGCCTGGGGCCACTTCCTCGACCGGCACGTGGCCGAGCACGGCGACGGCGTCGTCGACCTCGCCATCGAGGTCCCGGACGCCCGCGCCGCCTACGCCTACGCCCTCGAACACGGCGCCCGCTCGGTCGCCGAACCGTACGAGCTGAAGGACGAGCACGGCACCGTGGTGCTGGCCGCGATCGCCACCTACGGCGAGACCCGCCACACCCTCGTCGAGCGCGGCGGCTACGACGGCCCCTACCTGCCCGGCTACGTGGCCGCGGACCCGATCGTCGAGCCGCCCGCCCACCGCACCTTCCAGGCGATCGACCACTGCGTCGGCAACGTCGAACTCGGCCGGATGAACGAGTGGGTGGAGTTCTACAACAACGTCATGGGCTTCACCAACATGAAGGAGTTCGTGGGCGACGACATCGCCACCGAGTACAGCGCCCTCATGTCGAAGGTCGTCGCCGACGGCACGCTCAAGGTCAAGTTCCCGATCAACGAGCCCGCGATCGCGAAGAAGAAGTCGCAGATCGACGAGTACCTGGAGTTCTACGGCGGCGCGGGCGTCCAGCACATCGCGCTCAACACGGGCGACATCGTCCAGACGGTCCGCACCATGCGCGCCGCCGGCGTCCAGTTCCTCGACACCCCCGACTCGTACTACGACACCCTCGGCGAGTGGGTCGGCGACACCCGCGTCCCCGTCGAGACCCTGCGCGAGCTGAAGATCCTCGCCGACCGCGACGAGGACGGCTACCTGCTCCAGATCTTCACCAAGCCGGTCCAGGACAAGCCGACCGTCTTCTTCGAGATCATCGAGCGCCACGGCTCGATGGGCTTCGGCAAGGGCAACTTCAAGGCCCTCTTCGAGGCGATCGAACGCGAGCAGGCCAAGCGCGGCAACCTCTAGCAGCCGCCGCCCACCGGATACCGGTGGCCGGTCACCACCGGTGGCCGGTCACGAGAGGTCCGGCACCCGCGCCACCGACGGCTCGCCCAGCGCCACCAGCGCCGTGCGGGCCGTCCGCGCGTGCAGCGGGGAGAAGTACGGGTTGATCCGCAGCGCCTCCTCCAGATGCCGCCGCGCCGCCCCCTCCCGCCGCAACTGCCTCTCGATCATGCCCCGGTGCCAGAGGTACGACGCGCTGCGCACCGTGCCCTCGTGCGCCCGGTCGGTGGCGATCACGGCGTACCGCAGCCCCTCCTCGTGCCGCCCGGCCCGGTGCAGGGCCCAGCCCAGCGCGTCGGCGACCTCGATCCCCGGCTGGCGCCGCCACTGTGCGAGCAGCCGCCGCACGGCCGCCGCCGGATCGCCGTGGTCGGCCTCGAACCGGCCCAGCACCAGCGCCCCGTCCACCCCGCCCGCCGCCTCCCGCCGGACCCGCTCGCGCAGCAGGTCGTACCGCACGCGCGCCGCCCGGGGCATCCCCAGCGACTCGTACAGCTCGCCCAGCTCCAGCGCGTACTGCGGCAGCGGCTGCCCGGCCAGGGCCGCCTGGTACGCGGCCAGCGCCTCCGAGGTCCGGCCCAGCGCCGCCAGCGCCCGCCCCCGTCCGGCCTGCGCGGCCCGCTGGTCGGGGTCGAGCCGCACCGCCTCCTGGAAGTACCGCAGCGCCGGCTCCCGGTCACCGCGCTCGAAGGCGAGCTGCCCGGCCCGCTCCAGCCAGGCCGCCCGCTCGGCGGGAGCAGTCGCCCCGGCCGCCGCGTCCGACAGCGCGGCCGCCGCGTCCTCGCGCCGGCCCTCGTCGCGGTAGACGGCCGCCGCCCGCCCCAGCGCCGCCGGTCCCGAGCGCAGTTCCAGCAGCCGGTCCAGCGCGGCTCTCGCCTTCCTGTGGTCGCCGAGCCCGGTGTAGGCGTCGATCAGCTGCGGATACACCGTCCAGCGCTTCGGAGCCCTCTTGCGCGCGGCCTCGCCCCAGGACCGCGCGGCCGGGAAGTCCCGACGGGCGTTGGCCAGGGCGGCCAGCCCGACCAGGGCCTCGGTGTTCCCCGCGGGACGCACCGACAGGGAGGTCCGCAGCGCCCGTTCGGCCTTGGGGTAGAGGGCGGCCGCGTCGGCGGTGCGCCGGCCGTGCTCGACGTAGGCCGCGCCGAGGACCGCCCAGGAGCGGGCGTCCTGCGGACGGGCGCGCACCCGCGCCTCGCGCTCGCCGATCAGCACCGCCAGATCGGGCAGCGCGGCCGCCGCCCCGGTCCGGACCGCCGCCTGCGCCCGCGCTCCCGGAGCGGGCCCCGGCGCCGGCCGGCCCGTCTCCTCGCCGGGCAGGCACAGCAGGACCCCGCCCAGCACGAGGCCGCCGGCCGCCGAGCCGGTCAGCACCCGCCGGCGCAGCCGGGAGCGGGCCCTCCCCGCCCCGGACCGCGTCCCGGGGGCTGCGGCGCCGGCGGCGGCGGGGTCTTGGGCAGCGGCGTCGGCGGTCTCGGTAGCGCTCTCCATGGCGCTCACTGTGCGCCAGGGCGACGACCGCGTGCCGGTATCGGCCGGGTGCCGCAGACGGGGTTCACACCGATGGCGGCGGGTGCGACGCTGTGATCATGAGCCGCATCGAAGCCCCTCGCGACGAGGTGACCGGCAACCTCCTCGACCGACTGCTCGACGGCCTGCCCGCCGAGGCGGTCCTCACCGACCCCGACGTCACGGCCGCCTACGCCCACGACATGGCGAGCTTCTGCCCGGCCGGCACCCCGGCCGCCGTCGTGCTGCCGCGCACGGTCGAACAGGTCCAGCACGTCCTGCGCACCGCCACCGAGCTGCGCGTCCCGGTCGTCCCGCAGGGCGCCCGCACCGGTCTGTCGGGCGCCGCCAACGCCTCCGACGGCTGCCTGGTCCTCTCCCTGACGAAGATGGACCGCATCCTGGAGATCAACCCCGTCGACCGGGTCGCCGTCGTCGAACCGGGGGTCGTCAACGCCGTGCTCTCCCGCGCGGTGGGCGAACACGGCCTGTACTACCCGCCGGACCCCTCCAGCTGGGAGACGTGCACGATCGGCGGCAACATCGGCACCGCCTCCGGCGGTCTGTGCTGCGTGAAGTACGGCGTCACCGCCGAGTACGTCCTCGGCCTGGACGTCGTCCTCGCCGACGGACGGCTGATGTCCACCGGCCGCCGCACCGCGAAGGGCGTCGCCGGGTACGACCTCACCCGCCTGTTCGTCGGCTCCGAGGGTTCCCTCGGCGTCGTCGTCCGCGCCACCCTGGCGCTGAAGCCGCAGCCGCCGCGGCAGCTGGTCCTGGCCGCCGAGTTCGCTTCCGCCGGCGCCGCCTGCGACGCCGTCTGCCGCATCATGGCCGACGGCCACGTCCCCTCCCTCCTCGAACTGATGGACCGTACGACGGTCAGGGCGGTCAACGAGCTGACCCGCATGGGCCTGCCGGAGACCACCGAGGCGCTCCTCCTCGCCGCCTTCGACACCCCGGACCCGGCCGCCGACCTCGCCGCCGTCGGCGCGCTGTGCGAGGCCGCCGGCGCCACCCAGGTCGTCCCCGCCGAGGACGCCGCCGAGTCCGAGCTCCTCCTCCAGGCCCGGCGGTCCGCGCTGGTGGCCCTCGAGGCGGTCAAGGGCACGACGATGATCGACGACGTGTGCGTGCCCCGCTCCCGCCTCGGCGACATGCTCGAAGGCGTCGAGCGCATCGCCGGGAAGCACCGCCTCACCATCGGGGTCTGCGCCCACGCGGGCGACGGCAACACCCACCCCACCGTCTGCTTCGACGCGGCCGACCCCGACGAGGCACGGCGCGCCCGCGAGTCCTTCGACGAGATCATGGCGCTCGGCCTGGAACTGGGCGGCACCATCACCGGCGAGCACGGCGTGGGCGTGCTGAAGAAGGAGTGGCTGGCGCGCGAACTGGGCCCCGTCGGAGTGGAGATGCAGCGGCGGATCAAGCAGGTCTTCGACCCGCTGGGCATCCTCAACCCCGGCAAGCTGTTCTGAGCCGCGCGCCGTCATTCACCGTCCTCCGACTCGTCCGACGGCCACGGGTCGCACGGCCGCAGGTCGTCCGCCGGAAGGGGGGCGAGCAGCTCGGCCAGCGCCTCGTCGACGCCGAGCCGCCCGCCCTCGGTCCCCGGCGGCACCGCCCGCAGCGTCCGCTCCAGCCAGGCCGACACCTGGGCCGCGGGCGCCTCGAGCAGGGCGTCGCCGTCGGGTGAACTGAGCGCCATCAGGACGACGCCGCGCCCGTCCGCCTTCGTCGGCCACACCCGCACGTCCCCGTACCCGCACGGCCGGAACACGCCCTCCACGAGGAGTTCGCGGGCGAACGTCCAGTGGACGGGGCACTCCGAGTCGATGTGGAAGCTGACGTGGACGGCGAAGGGGTCGTCGCTGCGGTAGCCGAGCCGCGCCGGGACCGCGACACTGCGCTCCGGCGACAGGACCAGCCGCAGTTCCAGCTCCCGTTCCACCACGGTGTGGTGCATGTCCGTTCTCCTCTCGCTACTGATGCGTACGCGGGGGAGAGCGACTTCGGATTCGATCGTTACGCGGGTTCGGGGAACTTTTTCGCGAACGGTCCGAACGTGTGCGTCGCGTGCACACCGTTGCCCGGAAAGGAGTGGGTCCGGCCGGACCGGCGATGGGAGTTGCGCCCGTCTGATAGATGTGGAGGCCCCCATCCCACCCCCGAGCAGATACGGGACGACGGACATGAGCGCCCCAACCCCGGCACCAGGCGACGACAGCCCCCGCGAGGGGTACTACCCGGACCCGTCCATCCCCGGCTACGTCCGGTACTGGAACGGCGCCTCCTGGGTGCCCGGCACCAGCCGGCCGGCGCCGTCCGGCGGCGAACCGCTCGCCGCTCCGGGAGCGTCTCCGGCCCCGGCCCCGGCTTCGTCCCCCGCCCCGGCATCGGCTTCGGCCCCGGCCTCCGTCGAGGAGACGGGCCCGCACTTCTTCGACGAGGACCCGCAGCAGTACGGCAGCCGGCCCGAACCGGCCTCCGCGTGGGGCGCCGACCGCTCCCACCAGTCCGGCTTCGGCGGCGACCAGGACCGCCGTGTCTCCTGGGGCAGCGCCCGGACCCCGGACCCCCGCACGACACCGCCCGACGCCGCGCCGGACGCCACCTTCATGTCCCGCCGCCCGACCGTGGGCCCCGCGGCCACGGACGAGGGCACGATGACCTTCCGCACGCCGTCCCCGCGCACCCCGGACCAGGCGGGCGCCGGCCCCCAGGGTCCCGTGGGCGTGGGCGGCGCGAGCGGCTCCGCCGGTGCCACCGGTGAGCCCGGTGCGGGGGCCGGTGCCGGGGTCTTCGGCCCGCCGGGCTCCGGGGGGCCGGGCGATGCCGGTGCCGGTTTCGCCGTGGCGGGTTCGGGTGTGGCCGGTGCGTCCGACGCGCCCGGCAAGCCCGGATTCGGCGCGGGCAAGGCCGCCGCCGACCGTGCCGCGGCGGCTCAGGCCGTGCCCGCGCAGAGCGTTCCCGCCGCGCAGGCCGCCCCCGTGGCCCCTGCAACTCCCGCCCCGCAGGCCGTGCCCGCCCCCCAGGCCGTGCCCGCACAAGACGCCCAGCCCTTCCCCGGCCCCCAGAGGGCCACCCCCGGCGTCTCCGCGCCGCCTGTCCCCGGCGCTCCGCACCCGGCCGGCGCCCCGGGCGCCCCCGGCTTCCCCGAGCAGGCCGACGGGGGCCGGGCGGCCGGGCCGGGCGGCGGCGCCGCGCCCATGGCCGCGGGGCCCGGAGGCGGACAGCAGTCCTGGGCGCAGCAGGTGCACCGGCTCGCGGGCGCCGGGGACGATCAGCCCGTGACGCCGTGGAAGCCGCCGGTGGACGACGTGTTCCAGGCCGCCGCCCGCCGGCAGGCGGCGGCGCGTCCCGCCGGGCTCGGCAGGAGGCTGGGCGCGCGGCTCGTCGACACGCTCGTCCTCGCGGCCGTCACCGGCGCGGCGGCGGTCCCGCTCGGCCTGAAGGCGGTCGAGCACGTCAACGACAAGATCGACGCGGCCGAACTCACCGGCGAGACCGTCACGGTCTGGCTGCTGGACGGCACCACGTCGGCGTACCTCGGCGTGGTCCTGGCCGTCCTGCTCTGCTTCGGCGTCGTGTACGAGGCGCTGCCGACCGCCAGGTGGGGCCGGACCCTGGGCAAGAAGCTGTTCGGCCTGGAGGTGCGGGACATCGAGGGCCACCAGCCCCCGTCGTTCGGCCGCGCCCTGCGCCGCTGGCTCGTCTACAGCGTCCCGGGCCTCCTCGCCGTCGGGATCGTCGGCATCGTGTGGGGCCTGTTCGACAGGCCGTGGCGCCAGTGCTGGCACGACAAGGCGGCGCACACGTTCGTGGCGGGGTAGCGCCCCGGCCGGAACCGGTCCACGGATGCCGTACCCCCGGACGGCCGCTCGCCGGATGCGGCGGCGGGCGGTTCGCGTTCGACTCGGGCCATGACGACCGAACCGCCCCCCGGCTCCGGCGGCGAGCCGCCGGAGGACGATCCGTTCAGGAAACAGCCGCCGCACGGGCCGGGGCAGGGCCCGCAGGGTTCGCCGTACGACAGCCCGTCCGGCGGTGCGGGCGGGCAGCCGCCGCCGTACGGGGGTGGGCGGCAGCCGCCGTTCGGCGGCGGCGGGCCCTACGGCGGTGACCCCTACGGCGGTTACCCCGCGGACCCGCTCTCCGGGATGCCCCCGCTCGCCGACAGCGGCAGACGCACGCTGGCCCGGATCATCGACATGATTCTGGTGGCGGTCGTCGTGTGGCTGCTGACGTGGGGCTTCGGGGTCAACGAGTACGACGCGGGCGACGTCCAGGTCGGCAAGTCCCTCGCCCAGTCCGTCGTGGCCGCCGTGCTGTACATCGCCTACGACACCTTCATGACCGCCAGGTCCGGCCGCACTCTGGGCAAGAAGTGGCTGGGCCTGCGCGTGGCCGATCTCGACAACGGCTCCACGCCCTCCGTGCAGACCTCGCTGGTGCGCGCCCTCGTGCTGTGGGTGCCGTTCGCGTTCTGCTGCGCCTGCCTGTGGACGGCGATCTGCGGGGGCTGGAGCTTCTTCGACAAGCCCTACAAGCAGGGTCTGCACGACAAGGCCGCCAAGACGGTGGTGGTCAGCACCGGCTGACGGCGCGTCAGTACGGCGGGAAGGCCCCGTTCCTCATGGGTGCGGGGCCCTTCCCGCCGTGCCGTTCAACGTGTCGACGGCTCCCGGACCGGCTCGGGTGCCGCGGCGACCGAGGCGGGTACGGGCTCGTCCACGGTGGAGCGCGCCACGGTGACGGTGGCCCGGTGGCCCGGCGTCGGGAGCGTCATGGCGACGAGTACGCCGAGGGCGAGCGAGGTGACGGCGACGACCACGACGAGCGAGCCCGAACTCGCCTGTGACAGCAGCAGCATGGCGAGCGTCGAGAGGATGACGGTGCAGGAACCGTACGTGAGCTGTGCGACGGTCGGACGAGGCATGGCAATCGTGTCCTCGGAAGCGGGGGCGGTCTCGACTCTATTCGGCTGCATGCCCGACGGGAACGAGCGGTAAGCGTGAGCCGACACACGGTGCCGGTGCACGGGGGGCGCACGGAGTCATGGCGTCCACCTGCCGGACGGGACCGCGCGCCCGTCACATGATCGTCACGTGTCCGCAATGCGAACGCGAGCTTCCAATAATGCGTTGACCTGTTCAAGTCAAGGTCTGTCTTTTCCGGTGAAGCAGTAGTCAAATGGCGTCACTTGACTACACGCGTATAACCGCGCGCGGACTTCCCTTGACATGGATCCCCCTTCCGCGCGTCCGGCACGCGTTAGGGGAGGCAATCAAGTGACCAGCAGATCCTGGACGTTCAGGACGGCCGCCACGGTCGTCGCCCTCGCGGCGGCCTCGGCGACGTTCTCGACGTTCGCCGTGGCACAGGCCGCCGACAACGCGCCGGCCGACACCCCGGCGGTGGACCGGCACGACCCGCAGCCGGCCAAGACCCGTGAGCACGACTTCGACGGGCCGCTCAGCAAGACGCAGGAGGCCCAGCGCGAGGAAGCCCTCGAGCAGGTCATCTCCGGCGAAGCCACGGTCAAGAACCGGGACGGCTCCCAGGTCGTCCAGCTCGACAGCCGCAAGGGCGAGAGCAAGTACGTCGAACTCGGCCGCGAGAAGACCGACAAGATCTTCACGATCCTCGTCGAGTTCGGCGACCGGATAGACAGCCGCTACGGCGGCACCCCCGGCCCGCTGCACAACCAGATCGCGCAGCCGGACCGCACCAAGGACAACAGCACCGCCTGGCAGGCGGACTACGACCAGAAGCACTTCCAGGACCTGTACTTCGGCACCGCCAAGGGCACCGAGTCGCTGAAGAAGTACTACGAGAAGCAGTCCTCGGGCCGCTACTCGGTCGACGGCGAGGTCACCGACTGGGTCAAGGTCCCCTACAACGAGGCCCGTTACGGCTCCAACGACGCCTCCACCGGCGCCTGGTACGCCGTGCAGGACGGCGTCAACGCCTGGGTCGCCGAGCGCGAGGCCGCCGGTGACACCGCCGCCGAGATCAAGGCCGAGCTGGCCGAGTACGACCAGTGGGACCGCTACGACTACGACGGCGACGGCGACTTCAACGAGTCCGACGGCTACATCGACCACTTCCAGATCGTGCACGCCGGCGAGGACGAGTCCGCGGGCGGCGGCGCCCAGGGCGAGGACGCCATCTGGGCCCACCGCTGGTACGCCTTCGGCACCGACGCCGGCTCCACCGGCCCGGACACCAACAAGCTCGGCGGCACCCAGATCGGCGACACCGGCATCTGGGTCGGCGACTACACCATCCAGCCGGAGAACGGCGGCCTGGGCGTCTTCGCCCACGAGTACGGCCACGACCTCGGCCTGCCCGACGAGTACGACACGGCGGGCGGCGAGAACTCCACCGGCTTCTGGACGCTGATGTCCTCCGGTTCCTGGCTCGGCACCGGCAAGGACTCCATCGGTGACCTGCCCGGCGACATGAACGCCTGGGACAAGCTCCAGCTCGGCTGGCTGGACTACGAGGTCGCCAAGGCGGGCGTGAAGTCCCGGCACACGCTGGGCGTCGCGGAGTACAACACCAAGAACCCGCAGGCCCTCATCGTCTCCCTGCCGGAGAAGACGGTCACCACCGAGGTCGTCGCGCCGGCCCAGGGCGCCACGCAGTGGTGGAGCGGCAGCGGTGACGACCTGCGCAACACCCTGACCCGCTCGGTCGACCTGACCGGCAGGTCGACGGCGGCGCTGTCGCTGGACGGCTGGTGGGACATCGAGACCGACTACGACTACCTCTACACCGAGGTGTCCACGGACGGCTCCGACTGGACGCCGATCGACGGCAAGCTGGCCGACGGCTCGGCCGTCCCGCGGGACGGCAGCGGCAAGCCCGCCCTCACCGGCACGGTCGACGCCTACCAGAAGCTGACGTACTCCCTGGACGCCTACGCGGGCCAGAAGATCGACGTCCGCTTCCGCTACGCCACCGACGGCGGCGTGGCCCAGAAGGGCTTCGCGGCCGACGAGATCACGGTGACCGCGGACGGCGCCGCCCTGTTCTCCGACGACGCGGAGAGCGCGGACGCCGCGTGGACGGCCAACGGCTTCACCCGCATCGGCGCGGCCATCACGGACGACTACGCGCAGTACTACATCGCCGAGAACCGTCAGTACGTCTCGTACGACAAGGTCCTCAAGGTCGGCCCGTACAACTACGGCTTCTCGACGACCCGTCCGGACTGGGTGGAGCACTACCCGTACCAGAACGGCCTGTTGATCTGGAAGTGGGACACCTCCCAGGCCGACGACAACACCAGCCAGCACCCGGGTGAGGGCCTGATCCTCCCGATCGACTCGCACCCGACCCCGCTGAAGTGGTCCGACGGCACCCTGATGCGCAACCGCGTCCAGGCCTTCGACTCCACCTTCAGCTGGTACCCGACCGACGCGATCACGCTGCACAAGGCCGACGTCGCCACGAAGATCAAGGCCCGTCCGGGCGTCCCGGTCTTCGACGACGGCAGGTCGACCTACTACGACGCGTCGAACCCGCTGGCCGGCGTCAAGATCACTGACACCAACACCTCGATCAAGATCGTCAGTGAGCCCCTGGGCGGCTCGACGGTCACCGTGAAGGTGGGTCCGTCGACCAAGTAGTCGACGTTCTACCAGGTCAGAAGCGTATCGGCGGCAACCCTCTGGCGGGTTGCCGCCGATCGTGTTTAGGTGCCTCCTGTGCCCTTCTTATTGACAGTCCCGAGGACGACCGCCTCGACATCGACACGCACGGGGGTGTGACCGCATGGCCGCAGGAGGTTTCTGCAAGCTACCGAACGGCTCGGTGGTGGTGGCGCTGAACCTGCCCAGCCCCGCCGCCGACGGTGCCGCCGCCGTCCGTGTCCTCGTCCTCGCCCAGAACCGCGCCCGAGCCCTGACCAGGCTCCGCAACCTGGGTCTGCGCGCCGTCTACCTGCGGGGCAACGCGGCCCCGCCCAGCCCGGACGAGATCACCGCGGTCCTGCACCACCCCGACGGCCTGATATGGCGTACCGCCCCCGACAACGCTGTCACCACGCTGCTCGGCGTCCCGGAACCGTGGCGCCCGATCCGCGCGCTGCTGCGCCGCCCGGCGGCCACCGGGACGTAACGCCTCCGGGCCGGGCCCGGCCGGCCCCCGCCGCTCACCGGCCGGGCCCGGCCCGGCCGCAAGACCCCGGGGGCCGCCCGGAAGCGGCCGGGATCACTGCACGACCGGCTTGCCCGACAGCTCCACGCCCGCCCCGCGCAGCTCCTCGAGCGCCCGCTCGGTGGTCTCCGGGGCGACCCCGGCGGTCAGGTCGAGCAGGACCTGGGTGCGGAAGCCCTCCCGGGCCGCGTCCAGCGCCGTGGCCCGAACGCAGTGGTCGGTGGCGATGCCGACCACGTCCACCTCGTCGATCCCGCGGTCGCGCAGCCAGTCGCCCAGCTTGACGCCGTTCTCGTCGGCGCCCTCGAACCCGCTGTACGCGGCGGCGTAGGCGCCCTTGTCGAAGACCGCGTCGACGGCGCCGGAGGCGACCGCCGGGGCGAAGTTCGGGTGGAAGCCGACGCCCTCGGTGCCCGCGACGCAGTGCGCGGGCCAGGAGCGCACGTAGTCGGGGTTGTCGGCGAAGTGGCCGCCGGGGGCGATGTGGTGGTCGCGGGTGGCCACCACGTGGCGGTATCCGGCGGGGGCCTGCCCGATCAGTTCGGTGATGGCGGCGGCGACGTCGGCACCGCCGGACACCGCGAGGCTGCCCCCCTCGCAGAAGTCGTTCTGCACGTCTACGACGATCAAGGCGCGGCGCATGGTGGGTGTCCTTCGATGGGGGTCCCCCGACTCTCTCGAGCCCGGGAGAGGGTGAAGTAATCGAGCCTAGAGACTTCGGCGGTGGTAGGGGAGGGGTGCGGCCCGCCCCTTCCCACGGACATGGGCTCTAGCTACCCGAGCGGCCCTGGACGTACTCCGTCGCCAGGACGGGTTCCCCGCGCGAGAGCTGTGCAGCGGACAGCGGCAGCCCGGCGCGGGCGGCCGCGTGCCGGTCGCGGACCACGTCCAGGGGCTCGCGGGCGACGACCTCGCCGCCCTTGACCAGCTCGACCTGCAGCTGGTGGTCGACCAGCTCGGCGGGGACCTGGCCGGTGCCGACGACCTCGGCCTCGGCGACGCCGTCCGCGTCCGGGCGGCGCGCGGCCCACTTGCGGCCGCCGATCGACGTCTTGCCGCCGGACGACTTCTTCGCCACCGGCACCAGGGGGGCCTTCGGGTCGGCGGACTCGGCGCGGGCGACCAGTTTGTAGACCATCGAGCAGGTCGGGTGCCCGGACCCGGTCACCAGTTGCGTCCCGACGCCGTACGCGTCCACGGGCGCCGCGGCCAGGGAGGCGATGGCGTACTCGTCGAGGTCCGAGGTCACGATGATCTTCGTGCCGGTCGCGCCCAGCTCGTCCAGCTGCTGGCGCACCCGGTGCGCGACGAGCAGCAGGTCGCCGGAGTCGATGCGCACCGCGCCCAGCTCGGGCCCGGCGACCTCCACGGCCGCCCGGACGGCCTCGGTGACGTCGTAGGTGTCCACGAGGAGGGTGGTGCCGCGGCCCAGCGACTCCACCTGGGCGCGGAAGGCGTCGCGCTCGGTGTCGTGCAGGAGGGTGAAGGCGTGCGCGCTGGTGCCCACCGTGGGGATGCCGTAGCGGAAACCGGCCGCCAGGTCGGAGGTGGTGGCGAAGCCGCCGACGTACGCGGCGCGGGACGCGGCCACCGCCGCCAGCTCGTGGGTGCGGCGGGCGCCCATCTCGATCAGCGGGCGTCCCCCGGCCGCCGAGGACATCCGGGAGGCGGCGGCCGCGATCGCGGAGTCGTGGTTGAGGATGGACAGGATCACGGTCTCCAGCAGCACGCACTCGGCGAAGGAGCCCTCGACCCGCATGACGGGCGAGCCGGGGAAGTACACCTCGCCCTCCGGGTAGCCCCAGACGTCGCCCGAGAAGCGGTAGGAGGCCAGCCATTCCAGGGTGGCCTCGTCGACGATCTTCCGCTCGCGCAGGAAGCCGAGGACGCCCGCGTCGAAGCGGAAGTTCTCGACGGCGTCCAGGACGCGTCCGGTGCCGGCCACCACGCCGTAGCGCCGGCCCTCGGGCAGGCGCCGGGTGAAGACCTCGAAGACGCTGCGCCGCTCGGCGGTGCCCGCCCTCAGCGCGGCCTGCAGCATCGTCAGCTCGTACTGGTCCGTGAAGAGCGCCGTCGAGGGAACATCCACCGGCAGCCCGAGATCCGCTACGTCCACTTGCCTCACCTAGTCCGTACTCTCCGGATGCCCCGGCCAGGCCGGGGGTCCGGGGGCGTCCCCCCGGAGCGCGTCGCATGGCAGGGGATCGTACTCCCTTTTCGTCGGTGTGACGATTTCCGGGGTGCATGGCAGCATGGGCACTGTGACGTCACCCGCTCCCCTTGAGATCGAACGCACCGAGTCGGCGGAGGAGGTCTTCGCCGTGCCGGAGCCGGACGTCCCCTGGGTCACGATCGTCCACAACGACCCGGTCAACCTCATGAGCTACGTGACGTACGTCTTCCAGACGTACTTCGGCTACTCCAAGGACAAGGCCACCAAGCTCATGCTCGACGTCCACCACAAGGGCCGGGCGGTCGTCTCCAGCGGAAGCCGCGAGGAGATGGAACGCGACGTGCAGGCGATGCACGGTTACGGACTGTGGGCCACCCTCCAGCAGGACCGGAAGTAGTCACCTCACCGATGCCAGGACACTTCGAACCGATGCCCGGCGGCGGCGCGGCCGTCGCCCTCGACGACGTCGAGATCTCCATCATCCGGTCGCTGGCCGTCCAGCTCCTGGAGCTGATCGGCCCCGGCCCCGCCGAGGACGCCTCCGCCGACCCGCTCGCGGAACTGTTCGCCGAGGGCCCGAGCGAACCGCCCTCCGACCCCGTCCTCCAGCGCCTCTTCCCCGACGCCTACGTCGACCCCGAGGCCGCCCCCGGGCCGCGGGAGGAGGAGGAACGGCGTTCCCGCTCCGCCGAGTTCCGCCGCTTCACCGAGAACGACCTCAGGGCGGGCAAGCGCGAGAACGCGCTCGCGGTCGTGCGCTCCCTGGACGCGCTGGACACGCTGGACGCCGAGGACGACGGCGTGGCGGTCCTCGAACTGTCGCCCGAGGAGTCCCGGCAGTGGCTCGGCGCGCTCAACGACCTCCGTCTGGCGATCGGCTCCCGGCTGGACATCACCGCCGAGGACGACACCGACCTCCTGTACCGGCTGCCGGACGAGGACCCGCGCAAGCCGATGGTGATGGCGTACCTGTGGCTCGGCGGCCTCCAGGAGACGCTCGTGAACACCCTCATGGGCTGAGATCCGCCGAGGTCCGCCGGATCCCCCGGGGTGCGTACCCGAGAGCCGGAGGGCGCGCCCCGCGGGTCGAGGAGCGGAGAACGCGCCCCGCGCGCCGCGGAACGAACCGTTACGACCTGATGTGTGACGGTTGCGTGTTCGCTCAGAGGACGCTCAAATCCGGATAACGATCACGTCACCGGTGCGGTCGACTGTGCCCCTTTTGTGTCCAGTTTGGCCGCTTCTTCTTGTGGGGTGCGCCACACGCCGCCCGGGCGATCAGGATGACGGGCGTGATAAATCTTCACGACCGCCCGACGGACACCACCCGTATGTCCGCCGGGTGCGCCACCGAGCCGGCGGATCGCCGGCCAGGCACAACGCTCCATCAGTCCGGGGGGATCGAGAACCGGTCCGCGGTCGACGAAGGCCCGGTCCGGTATGGAGAAAGGCGCACCACACATGACCTCCGCTCAGGTCGACACGGAGAAAACCCCAGAGGGTCCGGAGGAGGGCTACGAGCGCGGACTCGGCAGCCGCCAGGTCCAGATGATCGCGATCGGCGGCGCGATCGGCGTCGGCCTCTTCCTGGGAGCCGGGGCGAACATCGCCAAGGCCGGTCCCAGCCTCATCCTCATGTACGCCCTCGCGGGCGTGATCATCTTCTTCATCATGCGGGCGCTCGGCGAACTGCTCCTCTACCGCCCGGTCTCCGGGTCCTTCGCGGAGTACTCCCGCGAGTTCCTCGGCCCCTTCTTCGGCTACTTCACCGGCTGGACGTACTGGCTGATGTGGGTGGTGACCGGCATGGCCGAACTGACGGCCGCCGCGATCTACGTCAACTACTGGTTCCCGTCCATCCCCCAGTGGGTGACGGCCCTGGTCTTCCTGGTGATCCTCTTCGGGGTCAACCTGATCTCCGTGAAGCTCTTCGGTGAGCTGGAGTTCTGGTTCTCGATGGTCAAGGTCACCGCGCTCATCGGCATGATCGTCATCGGCCTCGGCGTCCTCACCTTCGGCTTCAGCTCGGCCGGCGACACCGCCGCCGTCTCCAACCTGTGGGCCTTCGACGGCTTCTTCCCCAAGGGCGTCGGCTCCTCCCTCATGACCCTCCAGGGCGTCATGTTCGCCTACCTCGCCGTCGAGCTGGTCGGCGTCACCGCGGGCGAGTCCGAGGACCCGGAGAAGACCCTCCCCAAGGCCATCAACACGCTTCCGTGGCGCATCGCGCTCTTCTACGTCGGCGCCCTCACCGTCATCCTCTGCGTCGTCAAGTGGACCGAGTTCGCGCCCGGCGTGAGCCCCTTCGTCGCCGCCTTCGCCAAGATCGGCATCCCGGCCGGCGCCGCCATCGTCAACTTCGTCGTGCTCACCGCCGCCCTGTCCTCCTGCAACTCCGGCATGTACTCCACCGGCCGCATGCTGCGCAACCTCGCCGACAGCGGCGAGGCCCCCGCCGCCTTCCGCAAGCTGTCCGCGACCAAGACGCCCGCCCTCGGCATCGCCGTCTCCGTCGCCTTCATGGGCATCGGCGTCGTCCTCAACTACGTCGTCCCCGAGAAAGCCTTCGGCTACGTCACCTCCGTCGCCACCGCGGCCGGCATCTGGACCTGGCTGATGATCCTGATCAGCCACGTCCTCTACCGCCGCGCGGTCGACGCGGGCCGCCTGCCCGCCTCGCCCTTCCCGGCGCCCGGCGGCGCGAAGTGCAGCTACGTCGCCATCGCCTTCCTCCTCTTCGTCACCGGCCTCATCGCCTACGACGCCGACTCCCGCGTCTGCCTCTACGTGATGGCCGGCTGGGCCGCCGCCCTCGGCGTCGGCTGGGCCGTGCTGAAGTCCCGCAGCCCGCAGATCACCCAGGGCCGCCGGCCGGAACTCGGTGAATTCGACAAGGTGGGCTGACCTCCGAGGACGTCCGGCCGCAGGGGGCACTCGTGGCGCCCCCTGCGGCTGCCGCTCAGGACGTCCGGCATGCGGGCCGCGCCGTACCGCCCTTCGGTACGGCGCGGCCCCTCTGCTTATCCTGGCGACCATGCTGACCCTCACCCAGGCCCTGTTCGACCAGATCGTCGCCCACGCGCGCGAGGACCACCCCGACGAGGCGTGCGGCGTGGTCGCGGGCCCCGCCGGCTCGGGCCGCCCCGAGCGGTTCATCCCCATGCTCAACGCGGCCCGCTCGCCCACCTTCTACGAGTTCGACTCGCAGGACCTGCTCAAGCTCTACCGCGAGATGGACGACCGCGACGAGGAGCCGGTGGTCATCTACCACTCCCACACGGCCACCGAGGCCTACCCCTCCCGCACCGACATCTCCTACGCCAACGAGCCCGGCGCCCACTACGTCCTCGTCTCCACCGCCGACACCGACGAGGCCGGCCCCTTCCAGTTCCGCTCCTACCGGATCGTGGACGGCCAGGTCACGGAGGAGGAGGTCAGGGTCGTCGAGGCGTACTGATCCCGGCATCCGGTCGGAGACCATCCATCATGTGGGATCACACTCCAGGGGCCGGACCGGGAATCGATACGATGAGCCCATGGTTTCCCATGACGTGAGCGAGAAGACGCCGGGCGCACTGCTCGTGGCGCGGCTGCACGTCGACCTGTGCAGGCTCGCCAGCGCCATCTGTTGACGCCGGCCCTGCCGCCGTACGGCCGTGCGCCGCGGCGCCCTCGCACGTTTGTCCCGCGCTGCCCACACCTTCCGACAGGAGCCCTGAGTCATGGCCATCGAGGTCCGCATCCCCACCATCCTCCGCCAGTACACCGACGGTCAGAAGGCGGTGGAGGGCAGCGGTGAGACCCTCGCCGACCTGTTCGCCGACCTCGAGGCCCGGCACACGGGCATCCAGGCCCGCATCGTGGACAACGGCCAGCTGCGCCGCTTCGTCAACGTGTACCTGAACGACGAGGACGTCCGCTTCGTCGACGGCATCGACACCAAGCTGACCGACGGCGACACCGTGACGATCCTGCCGGCCGTGGCCGGCGGCATGGCCTGAGTCGATCCCGATGCGCTACGACTCCCCCCTCGCCGCGGTGGGCAACACGCCTCTGGTGCGCCTGCCGCGGCTCTCGCCGTCCGCCGACGTCCGCATCTGGGCCAAGCTGGAGGACCGCAACCCCACCGGCTCCGTCAAGGACCGCCCCGCCCTGCACATGATCGAGCAGGCGGAGAAGGACGGCCGGCTCACCCCCGGCTGCACCATCCTGGAGCCGACCTCCGGCAACACCGGCATCTCCCTCGCCATGGCCGCCAAGCTCAAGGGCTACCGCATGGTGTGCGTGATGCCGGAGAACACCTCGCAGGAGCGCCGCGACCTGCTGGGCATGTGGGGCGCCGAGATCATCCCGTCCCCGGCCGCGGGCGGCTCCAACACCGCCGTACGCGTCGCCAAGGAACTGTCCGCCGAGCACCCCGACTGGGTGATGCTCTACCAGTACGGCAACGCGGACAACGCCGGCGCCCACTACGCCACGACCGGCCCGGAGATCCTCGCCGACCTCCCCTCCGTCACCCACTTCGTCGCCGGACTCGGCACCACCGGCACCCTCATGGGCGTCGGCCGCTACCTGCGCGAACACAAGCCCGACGTCAGGATCGTCGCCGCCGAGCCGCGCTACGACGACCTGGTCTACGGCCTGCGCAACCTCGACGAGGGCTTCGTCCCCGAGCTGTACGACGCCTCCGTCCTCACCACCCGCTTCTCCGTCGGCTCCGCCGACGCCGTCACCCGCACCCGCGAGCTGCTCCAGCAGGAGGGCATCTTCGCGGGCGTCTCCACGGGCGCCGCCCTGCACGCCGCGATCGGCGTCGGCAGGAAGGCCCTCAACGCGGGCGAGAGCGCCGACATCGTCTTCGTCGTCGCCGACGGCGGCTGGAAGTACCTCTCCACCGGCGTCTACACGGCCGCCACCACCGAAGAGGCCATCGAGACGCTCCAGGGCCAGCTCTGGGCGTGAGCGCCCCGCCCGCCGATCGCTACGTCGTCAGGTGACGGACCTGGTCCCACAGGGCCGGGTCCACCACACCCACCCGACGCCGGAAGTCGCCCAGCGGCACCTGGCGCAGCTCGTCCGTCTCCAGGAAACTCGCCCGGCCCCGCGCGTCCCCGACCGAGCCCGGCGGCAACGGGATCACCCCGGCCCGCTCCTCGTGGCGCCTGCTGGTGATCTTCGCGACGGTCACCCGGTTCCCCCGCACCGTCAGCACCAGGCACGGCCGGTCCTTGGCGCCCGGCCCGTCCTCGAACGGCACGTTCGCCCACCAGATCTCCGCCGGCCGCGGCCGCCCGGCACCCCGCCCGCGCGCCCGCTCCCGCTCCGGCCGTCCCGGCGGCCGCGACCTGCGACCCGCCGGACGCCGGCCGCGCCCCCAGCCGTCGACGAGCGTGGCGACCAGTGCGAGCAGCACCACCGCCACGAGAGCCAGCCACCAGGACGTGTCCATACGCACGACCGTACCGGGGCGCGTTCCCCGGTGCGCGCCCTTCCGCACGCCCCTGCGCTCCGGGTCCAGCCGAACCGGTGACAGCACAGGTGAGTTCCCCCACAACAGCCCCTGGTGGAGGAGCGACCGGAGGTTTTGCGCCTTACGCTCGACGGACCGCACGACCCCTGTCGCCCCGTTCTCACGACCGTCCGTCTTCCGACCTTCCCCGGTACTTCCCGGTCCCCGCCAGCGGAGGTTTCTGCTCTATGAAGCTCACCGTCGTCGGCTGCTCGGGGTCGTTCCCGTCCGCGGAATCGGCCTGCTCGAGCTACCTCGTCGAGGCCGACGGCTTCCGGCTGCTTCTCGACATGGGCAACGGCGCCCTGGGCGAGCTGCAGCGCCACTGCGGTCTCTACGACCTCGACGCGATCTTCCTGAGCCATCTGCACGCCGACCACTGCATCGACATGTGCGCGTACTTCGTGGCCCGCTACTACCGCCACGACGGGGGCCGCTGCGCCCCGATCCCGGTCTACGGCCCCGAGGGCACCGAACACCGCCTCACCACGGCCTACGCCGACACCCCCTCGGCCTCCTCCATGAGCGAGGTCTTCGACTTCCACACCGTCAAGCCCTCCACCTTCGACATCGGCCCGTTCACGGTCCACACGGAACGCGTGGCCCACCCGGTGGAGGCGTACGGCATCCGCATCGAGCACGGCGGGCGGACGCTCACCTACTCCGGCGACACCGGAGTCAGTCCGGCCCTCGACGAACTCGCCCGCGACAGCGACCTGTTCCTGTGCGAGGCCGCGTTCACGTACGGCAAGGAAGACATCCCCGACCTGCACCTCAACGGCCGCGAGGCGGGGGAGACGGCGGCCCGGGCAGGCGCCCGCCGCCTCGTCCTCACCCACATCCCCCCGTGGACCGACCCGCAGGCCAACCTCGCGGACGCCCGCGCGGCGTTCGACGGGCCGGTGGAAGTGGCGGCGCCGAGAGCGACGTACGAGATCTGACGTCCTCGCCCGACTTGCGCGAGGTCCGTCATGCGGGACCGGTGCGCAGGTCGGACAGGAGCTGCCGGAGCATCTCGAAGTCCGTTGCGGCGCTGTCCCCGGCATTCCGTGCGACCGCCTTTCGGTAGGCGGGCAGCACTGCCTCGTACCGGCCGCTGGCGAGGGCGAGCGTCGACTGGAGTTCGAACAGCCTGGCCATGAGATGGCGGTTGGCAGGCTCCTCGTGCGTCTCCGCCGAGGAGATCGTGTCGACGAGGGAGGAGAGGCGGCCGAGGAGGCGGCTCGACTCCAGGACGGTGCGGTAGTACGTGGCCTCCACCGTGAGGCCCGCCCGGGTGAGCAGTGCGGTGTACGTCCGGATCTGGTCGGCGCCGCCGAACCGGACGGCCAGCTCGCACAGCAGGATCCAGGCATCGACGATCCGCTCGGAGCGGTGGTCGGGCACCCCGGCGGGCACGGCGTCCGGGGTGGCCGCCGCCAGCTCCGTGAACGCGGCCATCAAGTCCTGCCGGGACGCCGTCCGGTAGTCGAGGGCGTCCCGGATCTCGTAGTAGACCCACTTCGGACTGTCCGGTTCCGCAGCTCGGGACAGCCGGTTCAGCCTGCCGTAGAGATCCCGTTTCCCCCGCTTGTCGATCACGTCCGGCAGGTACCCGAAGTGGTCGAGGCGGGCATCGATCTGGACGCGGGCCGGGGTGTTGCCGCGGTCGTCGTAAGGGTGCTCGTGGACGCGTCCGCGGAAGCGGAAGGGGCCGTCGGCGCGCAGGATGCGCTGGGTGTTGGTGTAGGCCGGGCCGTCGACGTCGACGATGGTGGGGGAGACGACGAAGTCCGACGACGGGAGCAGACAGTCCAGCGCGGACAGGGCACGTCTGACCCTGCCGGCGTGCGCGGGCGCGAGGACCTCGTCCGCGTCCACGTGCCAGAGCCAGCCGTCCGTGATCTGCCCGAAGGCGAGGTTGCGGTGGTGCGAGAAGTCGTCGGCCCACGGCGCGGAAAGGACCCGCACGTCCCCTCGGGCCCGCAGCGCCCGGTCCACGGTGGCGTCACCGGATTCGGAGTCGATCAGGAGGCAGTGGTCCGCGTCCTGATCGAGTGCGCTCAGACAACGCGCGATGCCGTCCTCCTCGTCACGGGTGAGGACGACGGCCGTCACCGGGCGGGGACGGTGGGCCGCGTAGTCCGCCTCCAGTCCGGCGAGGTCGCAGGAGGGGAGTTCGGCCGCCATGAGGTCCTGCGAGACGGCGGTGATCAGCGCCAGGTCGGCGGCGAGCGGGGAGCCGACGGTGGCGCCGGGCTTGTGGACCAGGTCCAGCAACTCGGCGAACTTCACGACAGATCGACCTCCAGGTCGAAGGCGACATCCTGGACATGGCCGTGCGAGACCATGATCTTGGTTCCCTTGACGGTGCGGAGCTGTTCCCAGATGCGGGCGAAGGTGTCGCGGTCGACGCCGCTGAACGTCTCGTCGAACAGGAACACCTCGGGGGCGTGCAACAGGGCCCGGGCCGCGGAGAGCCGCTGGACCTGGCCGCGGGACAGGCCGGCCCCCGATTCACGGATCGGCTCGTCGAGGCCCTGCGGGAGGCTTTCGAGTACGTCGAGGAAGCAGGCCGTACGACAGGCGGCGAGGATGTCGGCCGTACTGTGCGGGACACCGAGTGTCAGGTTCTCCCTCAGGGACGCGGTCAGCAGGACGGGATTCTCCGGTACGTACAGGAGACGGCTCGGCAGCTCGGACGCGGGAATCCGGCTGATCTCGGCCCCGCCGACACGGACGCTTCCCCGGTAGTCGCCGTGCGCGCCCGACAGGAGGGCGAGGAGTGTGCTCTTGCCCGAGCCGTTGGCGCCGCGCAGCAGCATGGTCGTGCCGTACGGGATGTCCAGGTCGAGGCCGGTGAGCGTGTCGCGCCGGGCACCGGGATGACGGAAGCGCAGGGACCGGACAGTGATGTCGGCCGGTTCGAGGGGCGTCTCGGCCGCCGTCGGCTCCAGCCCGTGCCGTGCGTCGTCCCGGGACACGACCACGTCCCGGTACCGGCCCAGGGCCGCCGAGGTGCGCTGGGCGGTGACCTGGAGGGAGGCGACGGAGTCCATGGCGCCGAGGAAGTAGCCGGACATCGTGAGGAAGCCGAAGACCTGCCCCACGGTGAGCGAGCCGGACAGCATCTGCGCCAGCCCGGCCCACGCGACCACCACGGTGAAAACGGTCTGACTGGCCGTCTTGATCACGGAATTGAGGTTCTCCAGGCGGCCCAGGCGAGTTTCCGAGGAGATTCTGCGCTCCAACGCCCGGGACATCCGGCCGAAGGCGAACTCCGCTCTGCCGTAACCGATCAGTTCGCTGTGCCCCTTCAGGACGTTGAAGGTCTCGGACTTCAGCGTGGCGTCACGCTGGAGTGCTTCCTCGGCGGCGCTTCTGATGTGCGGATGGAGCAGGACCGAGCTGAGCACATTGACCGCGGCGGGCGGAACGAGGAAGAGGAAGAGCATCGGCCCCGTCGCGAGAAGATAACCGCCGACGGAAAGAACCACGCATATGTCGATCGCCGCCCGTACGGTGGCTGCGGTGATCAAGGACTGGATTTCCTGGACATCGTCGAGCCGGCTCACCAGGTCGCCCGCCCTGCGGCTCTTGAAGTAAGCGGCCGGCAGGCGCAGGAGTTTACGCAGATAGCGTTCGGACAACTGCCTTTGCAGCGATTGGCTGAGGGCGACGATCAACCGGCCGCGCAGATATTGGATTCCCACGGCCACCATTGCGACGCCGATGAACCCCAGCGCCATGACCGTCAGTTCATGCCGCGACCCGTCGCTCATCACCCGGTCGACGGCCAGTTGTACGAACAGGCTGTTCAGCAGGGCCACGCCCGCCACGACGACGGTCGCCGCCAGGATCAGGGCCAGGCGGCCCCGCTGCTCGCGCACCGTCCGGCGCAGCAGGCTCGTCGAGCGGGACCCCCTGACGCGAGTGCCGAGGGCCAGCCGCGCGGCCGGGCGGTCGGTCACCAGGACCTCGCCGTGGAAGGCGTCGGCCAGCAGTCCGGGAGCGATACGTATCGGGCGTCGCAGCAGCGGGTCGCCGACCACGAAATCACCGGAGCCGGTGACCTCGTGGACGACCACGAAATGCCGGTAGCCGTCCTCCTCCAGCAGGACGATCGCCGGCCCCGCCAGCCGCACCGCCTGCCCCAACTGCTCGGTGTCCAGACGGAGGAGCTCGCCGTCGACGCCGTACTCCTGCAGGACCTCACGGAGCCGGAGCAGATTCGATCCGTGCTCGCCCAGCCCGATGGACTCGCGCAGGATCGCGGAGTCGACCAGCACCCCGTGCCGCATCAGCACCGTGCGCACGCACGCCGGACCGCAGTCGGTCTCCCCCGACTGATGCGTGTGGTACCTCTGCCACTTCACCGAAAGCTCTCCCACCCAGGAAACGAGCGCGCCCGCCCCCTGGACGGGGCGGGCGCGGATCACCACTACAGCTTGTCGCAGCCCATCGACTTCCAGAGCTTGTAGTAATCCCCGTAGCTGCACGACAGCGGATTTCCGATCTGCGCGAAAATCCACTCGCACTGGGCGCGGCTCGGCTTCTTGCCCTCACCGGAGGCGGCGGCCGCCTCGTCGTCGGTCAGTTCCGTGAACTGCAGGTCGCGAAGAGCTTGAAGGCTCATGTGAATTCCCCACTTTGTTGTTGGTCGTGGCCGATGTCGGCCAAGTCCAGACCGTAGGCGAGCCCGCGGAGATGATCAAGGCGGGTCGGCGCGTGAGCATGCTCACTGGAGCCTGTGGGGGTGGAATTCCGTCTACCGTACAAGGCGTCTTTTCGAAGAAACATGATTCCGGGAATGCGAATTTCCCCGAACCGTCCATCGGTTCGGGGAAATTCCGCCGCGAGAGTGGCGAACTGTCCGGGAAGGAAGTCCTACTTGGCCTCCGCCCGCTGGATCTCCGCCAGTTCCTCGTCGGACTCCCGGCCCGGAGTGGGAAGGTTGAACTTGACGATGGCGAAGCGGAAGACCGCGTAGTAGACCACCGCGAAGCACAGGCCCACCAGCATCAGGCCCCAGGGGTTCGTCGCGATGCCCAGGTTCAGGAAGAAGTCGACCGCGCCGGCCGAGAAGCCGAAGCCGTCTTTCATGCCCAGCGCCCAGGTCAGTGCGAGCGAGACACCGGTGAGCACCGCGTGGATGGCGTACAGGACCGGCGCGATGAACATGAACGTGAACTCGATCGGCTCGGTCACGCCCGTGACGAACGACGTCAGCGCGATCGAGAACATCATGCCCCCGACCACCTTGCGGCGCTCCGGACGGGCGCAGTGCACGATGGCCAGGCAGGCCGCCGGGAGACCGAACATCATGATCGGGAAGAATCCCGTCATGAACTGGCCCGCGGTCGGGTCGCCGGCCAGGAAGCGCGCGATGTCGCCGCTCTTGCCGTGGTAGTCGCCTGCCTGCAGCCACGGGAAGGAGTTCAGCAGGTGGTGCATGCCGATCGGGATCAGCGCGCGGTTGGCGACACCGAAGACGCCGGCGCCCACGGCGCCCGAACCGACCAGCCACTCACCGAAGTTGTGCAGACCGGTGCCCAGGACGGGCCAGATGTAGCCGAAGACGATGCCGATGAACAGGCCCGCGAAGGCCGACAGGATCGGCACCAGCCGGCGGCCGCCGAAGAAGCCCGCCCAGTCCGGCAGCTTGGTGCGGTAGAACCGCTGGTAGAGGAGTGCCACCACGAGGCCCATCACCACACCGCCGAGCACCTTGGCGTCGACCGGCGCATCCACCATGACGACCTTGCCGTCGACGGCCTGTGCCACCTTCGGCAGGTTCTTGTCGGTGAACGTGGCGAGCACGTTCTTGAAGACCAGATAGCCGACGACCGCGGCGAGCGCCGTGGAGCCGTCCGATTTCTTCGCGAAGCCGATCGCGATGCCCACGGCGAACAGCAGTGCCATGTTGTCGAGGATCGCGTTGCCGCCCGCCGCCATGAACCCCGCGATCTTCGTGAGGAAGGTCGGGAACGACGGGCGCCCGAGCATGTCGGCGTTTCCCAGGCGCACCAGGAGGGCGGCGGCGGGCAGGACGGCCACCGGCAGCATCAGGCTGCGCCCGATGCGCTGGAGCACAGCCATCACACCGGCGCCCTTCTTCTTCTCGGCCGCGGGAGCGGCGCTGGCCGTGGTCACAATTTCCTCCTGGGACCCCCGGCCGGGGGCCGGGGAGGGCAAGGCGCCGCCCGGGGAAAAAGGAAGGGACGGCAGCGTCTCTGGTCTAAACCACTTGGTGGTGTAGACCTGTTGTAGCACGATGAAGGCGAGATAAGGAACCCGCCAGAAATGCAACCGGAGCGCTACGCACGGTGCCCGTCGAGGCAGCCCCGCCGGGCATGACGAAGGCCCCCGGACCGGTGGTCCGAGAGCCCTGACGCCACACCCCGCAAGGCCCTTCTCAGGCCTTGGTGATGTCCTCCCGCTCCTCCTCCGGCTCCCGCCCCGGCGTCTTCAGATCGAACCGGGTGATCGCGAAGCGGAAGACCGCGTAGTAGACGAGGGCGAAGCACAGGCCGATCGGAATGATCGCCCACGGCCGCGTCGCCAGACCCCAGTTGATGACGTAGTCGATGAAGCCCGCCGAGAAACTGAAACCGTCGTGCACCCCCAGCCCCCACGTCACCGCCATCGACACGCCCGTCAGCACCGCGTGGATCGCGTACAGCACCGGCGCCACGAACAGGAACGAGTACTCGATGGGCTCCGTGATGCCCGTCACGAACGACGTCAGCGCCACCGACAGCATCAGGCCCCCGACCTCCTTGCGACGGCCCGGCCGCGCGCAGTGCGTGATCGCCAGGGCCGCCGCCGGCAGCGCGAACATCATGATCGGGAAGAAACCCGAGGTGAACTGCCCCGCGTCCGGGTCGCCCGCCAGGAACATGTTGATGTCACCGTGCACCGTCGTCCCGTCCGGCTTGGTGTACGAGCCGAACTGGAACCAGATGGGCACGTTCAGGAACTGGTGCAGACCGATCACCAGCAACGCCCGGTTCGCCACCCCGAAGATGCCCGCGCCCCAGGCGTCCAGGCCGTCCAGCCAGTCGCTGAAGCTCTCCAGCGCGTCACCGATCGGCGGCCAGATCCACAGGCACAACGCCGCGAAGGCGATCGCCACGAAGGACATGATGATCGGGACGAGGCGGCGCCCGTTGAAGAACCCCAGCCAGTCCACCAGCTTCGTACGGTGGAAACGCTGCCAGAAGTAGGCCGCCAGCAGACCGATCACGATGCCGCCGAAGACACCCGGATTCTGGTACGTGAACGCCACCACCGTGCCGTCCTCCGTCCCCTGGCAGCCGATGCCCGGCACGGCCTCCAACCCCTCGCCGCAGCCCTCCGGGAACTGCCGCAGCACGTTGTAGTAGACGAGGAAACCCGCCACCGCCGCCAACGCCGTCGAGCCGTCGGACTTCTTCGCCATCCCGATGGCCACACCGACGCAGAACAGCAGCGGCAGACCCAGCTGGCCGTCGAGCAGGGCACCGCCAGCGCCCGCCATCACCTTCGAGACGTCCGTCCAGCCCAGCCCGTCGGCCCCGAACACGTCGGGCTGGCCCAGCCTGTTGAGGATGCCCGCGGCCGGCAGCACCGCGATCGGCAGCTGAAGACTGCGCCCCATCTTCTGCAACGCCTGGAACAGGTTGTTCCAGCGGGCCCGCCCGGGACCGACCGTGGTGTCGGCGCTCTCGGCACTCATGGTTTGGCGACCGCCTGTCAGGTGGTGTAGACCAGCTACGGACGATTTCGTGGCTGTGGCGTCATCCTTCGACACATCCGGCGCAATCGCTCGCAAAGATGGGCCAACTGTGGGTTACTGCGACAAGGCGGTCCCGACCGGATCGCACCACGTCGACCAGGCAACCCGGGCAACCCAGGCACTCCAACGGCTTCAGGGACTTCAGGGAGAAGGACATGGCCAGCAAGGCTGAGAAGATCGTCGCCGGGCTCGGCGGCATCGACAACATCGAAGAAGTCGAAGGCTGCATCACCCGCCTGCGCACCGAGGTCATCGACGCGAGCAAGGTCGACGAAGCCGCCCTGAAGGCCGCCGGCGCCCACGGCGTCGTCAAGATGGGCACCGCCGTCCAGGTCGTCATCGGCACCGACGCCGACCCCATCGCAGGGGAGATCGAAGACATGATGTGAGTCGTGGTGCGAGTCCCACCGCTCACTCGAAGGGGCCCCTCCGCACCCGCGGCAGGGGCCCCTTCCGCACCTGCCGCTAGGCTCGACGCCATGTCTCGCATCGACGGCCGCACCCCCGAACAACTCCGCCCCGTCACCATCGAACGCGGCTGGAGCAAGCACGCCGAAGGCTCCGTCCTCGTCTCCTTCGGCGACACCAAGGTCTTCTGCACCGCCTCCGTCACCGAAGGCGTCCCCCGCTGGCGCAAGGGCAGCGGCGAAGGCTGGGTCACCGCGGAGTACTCCATGCTCCCCCGCGCCACCAACACCCGCGGCGACCGCGAATCCGTCCGCGGCAGGATCGGCGGCCGCACCCACGAGATCTCCCGCCTCATCGGCCGGTCCCTGCGCGCCGTCATCGACTACAAGGCACTCGGCGAGAACACCATCGTCCTCGACTGCGACGTCCTCCAGGCCGACGGCGGCACCCGCACCGCGGCCATCACCGGCGCCTACGTCGCCCTCGCCGACGCCGTCAGCTGGGCCCAGGGCCGCAAACTGATCAAGGCCGGCCGCCGGCCCCTCACCGGCACCGTCTCCGCCGTCTCCGTCGGCATCGTCGGCGGCGTCCCCCTCCTCGACCTCTGCTACGAGGAAGACGTCCGCGCCGAGACCGACATGAACGTCGTCTGCACCGGCGACGGCCGCTTCGTCGAGGTCCAGGGCACCGCCGAGGCCGAGCCCTTCGCCCGCGACGAACTCAACTCCCTTCTGGACCTGGCCGTTCTGGGCTGCACGGAATTGACCACCGCGCAGCGCACGGCACTTGATACCGTCCTGCAAAAGTAAAGAGCACGCCAAACAGGGCCGGACGCGCGGGCAACCCCGCCGTCCGCCCCTGCGTCTTGCGCAGTACGACGGCCCGCGCACGGCCGTACCCACGGCGGCCCGGACGACGGCCGCCGCACGGCCCGCGCCACGGCCGTACACAACGGGGGCCTCCCGGGGCCTGCACAAGGGGAGGAACACAGTCATGTCCCAGTCCGCCGGCCGTCACCGACACCGCCGCGTCACCGTCGCCGCCGCCACCGCGGCCGTCGCGCTCACCCTCGGACTCACGACCACCGGCTGCGACGCCGTGAACAAGGCGCTCGACTGCGTCCAGACCGCCGACTCCATCGCCGACAGCGTCACCGACCTCCAGCAGGCCGTGGAGAGCGCCGCCGACGACCCGACGCAGACCCAGGAGTCCCTCACCTCCATCGAGAACAACCTCGACAAAATAGGTGACAAGACCGACGACGCCGACGTCGACAAGGCGGTCGACGACCTCCGCGAGGCCGTCACCAACGTCCGCACCGCCCTCGAGAACGGCGACAACACCCCCGACCTCAGCCCCGTCACCGACGCGGCGGGCGAACTGACCAAGGTCTGCACCCCGTAGGACCCCGCGCGCGAGTCGGGACACCGGACGGTCGGGACACCGGACGGTCGGGACACCGGACGGTCGGGATACTGGGCACATGACCCGCCTGATCCTCGCCACCCGCAACGCCGGAAAGATCACCGAACTCAGGTCGATCCTCGCCGACGCAGGACTGCCCCACGACCTCGTCGGCGCGGACGCCTACCTCGACGTCCCCGACGTCAGGGAAACCGGCGTCACCTTCGCCGAGAACGCCCTCCTCAAGGCCCACGCCCTCGCCCGGGCCACCGGCCACCCCGCGATCGCCGACGACTCCGGCCTCTGCGTCGACGTCCTGGGCGGCGCCCCCGGCATCTTCTCGGCCCGCTGGGCCGGCACCCACGGCGACGACAAGGCCAACCTCGACCTGCTCCTCGCCCAGCTCTCCGACATCGCCGACGAACACCGGGGCGCCCACTTCGCCTGCGCGGCGGCCCTCGCCCTCCCCGACGGCACGGAACGCGTGGTCGAAGGCCGGCTCAGGGGCGTCCTCCGCCACACCCCGGCCGGCACGAACGGCTTCGGCTACGACCCGATCCTCCAGCCGGACGGTGAGACCCGCACCTGCGCGGAACTGACGGCGGAGGAGAAGAACGCGATCAGCCACCGGGGGGAGGCGTTCCGGGAGCTGGTACCGGTGGTGCGGGAGCTGCTGGGCTGAGATAACGCAAAGACCCCGCACCTTTGAATCGAAGGTGCGGGGCTGGATCTACCTGTGGGCCCGGTGGGACTCGAACCCACGACACACCGGACCTAAACCGGCGCCCTCTGGCCAGCTGGGGTACGGGCCCAGGCCGCTTACTCTACTGTGCCTGCCTCGGTACCGGGGAAGTGGCGCCCTCCCGGCGGCGGTTCGAGAAGCTGTTCGTCTGACTGTGGCAGGAAGGGCACAGATACCTCAGGTTTTCCCGCCTGTTGTCCAGTCGGTCGCCGTTGACGTGATCGATCTCCAGCACGAGCTTGCGGTCCTGCCATGTTTCTCCGAGTCCGCATGCATCGCAGACATGCGGTACCGCGAGATCGTCGAGGGCCCGCCTGAGCAGCAGTGTCTTGGTGCGCGAGCTTCCTGGAGGAAGAAGCACCAAGATCTCGGCCGCAGATTTCCGGTTCGGGGAACGAGTGCCACGGAAGTGGCCCTGACCTGTGAAGTGCGCGGTCGACAAGCCGTGGAACTCGATGCCGCGCTTCACGAGCGCCCGGGCCGCGCTGTTGTCTCTCCTGCCGAGGGCTACCAGAACGCCGGCCAGACTCGTCGCCGCCTCGACCGCGGGCGCCAGTTCGTCGCGGCGAGGGACGCCGGGGCCGTACCTGCGACCTCCGGTGAAGTGCGAGGTGTCGATCCCGAACTTGTCCAACTGCTTCCTGATGTGGCCGTACGGACTGTCGCGCGGAGGAAAGCCCATGTACTCCAGCATCTCCTTGATGCTGTACGAACGGGCGGCCGCTTCTCGAAGGAGACTCTCCGGGTAGCTTCGCCGCTCACGCTGCGGCAGGGATTCCTTCCGGAAATGGGAGGTGTCGATGCCGTAGTGCCGAAGGCGCTGGTTCAGATAGCGGCGCGGGCCGCTGCCCATGGGGATGCCCAGCTCGCGCATCAGGTCGGTGGTGCTCGTGGCCCTGGCGGCAGCGCAGGTCAGCACGACGTACGTGAACTCCGGCCTGCTCATGCGGTCCTCCTCTGCTTGCGCCCGCGGTAGGTGTCCGTCACCGCATGGCAGTTGGGGCAGAGAAGTCGCAGATTCTCCGGCCGGTTGTCCCACCAATCGCCGTTGATGTGGTCGACCTCCAGCCGAAGGGGCTTGTTGTTCCATTCGGGGCCTGTGCCACACATCGTGCAGACTTCCGCGGTACTGCTTCGCAGGAGTTGTTGCCGAAGTCGGCTGCCGGGGATCCTGCCGTCGTCCGGTGACCCGAGGACGAGTGGATTGCCCCGCGAGCCCTTCGGCGCTCCTCGTCGCACGGTGAAGTGGGACGTGTCGATGCCGAGCCTCGTGATGCGGCGGCTGATGTGGGCGTGGTTGCCGCCCACCGGGCTGATGCCCAGGCGGCGGACCACTTCCTTGATGCTGCGGGACGCGGCCACTGCCTCTCGCAGCAGCGCTTCACTGTGGCGCGCCCATCGGGTGGGGAAGTGGGAGACGTCGATGTCTGCGTCCGCCATCTTCTGTCGCAGATAGCGTCTGCTGCCCGCTGTCGGCGTCCCTCCACACCACCGCACGGCGTCGTCCCAGTTCGCTGTCGCACGAGCGGCCTCTTGGAGCAACTCACGGGTGTACTTCACGCCCACCGAAACCCCCTCCGTCCCCGACCACCCGTTCGTGGTCTCGTACGGAGTGACGAACCGTTTATCGGACAGTCACGGCCGGAAACGGGAGGCGGCCCGCGCCGGGGTTCGGTGCGGGCCGCCAGGGGGCCGGGGAGGGGGACCTCAGATGCCCAGGTCCTTGATGATCTTGGCTACGTGGCCGGTCGCCCGGACGTTGTAGAAGGCGTGCTCGACCTTGCCGTCCTCGTCGACCACGATCGTCGAGCGGATGACGCCCAGGTACGTCTTGCCGTAGTTCTTCTTCTCGCCGAAGGCGCCGTAGGCGTCGAGGGTCTTCTTGTCGGGGTCGGCCAGGAGGGTGACCCCGAGGGATTCCTTCTCGCGGAACTTGCCGAGCTTCTCGGGGGTGTCGGGGGAGATGCCGATGACGTCGTACCCGGCGCCGGCGAGGAGGTCGAGGTTGTCGGTGAAGTCGCAGGCCTGCTTCGTGCAGCCGGGGGTCAGGGCGGCCGGGTAGAAGTAGACGATGACCTTGCGGCCCCTGTGGTCCGACAGGGACACCTCGTTGCCGTCGGCGTCGGGGAGGGTGAAGGCGGGGGCCACGTCCCCGGGCTGGAGTCGCTCGCTCATCGGGCCAGGGTAACGGGGGGTCCTGGCAGTGCGGGCGCGCGGGGAACTGACAGACTGTCCAGAACACGTAGGAAACGTCGGCTCACTTCGGAGGCCCCACCGTGGCGGACACGTCGGACACCAGAACCCCGGCGCAGATCGAGGCGGACATCAGGCGCCGCCGAGACACGCTGGCTGAGACGCTCGACGAGATCGGGGTGCGGGTGCACCCGAAGACGATCGTCGGCGATGCCAAGGCGAAGGTCGCGGCCAATGTCGATCACACGCTCGGGAGGGCCTATGTGCAGGTCAACCGGGTGGTGAGCGAGGTGCGGGCGCAGTTCGTGGACGAGGAGGGCGCGCCGCGCCTGGAGCGGGTGGTGCCGTTGGCCCTCGTGGTGGTCGGCGTCGTGGGGCTGCTCGCGTTCGGTACGCGGCGTCGCAAGGGCTGACCCGGAGGCGTCGCCGTCGGGCGGGGGCAGGTAGGTTCGTCGGCGTGAGCGGTAACAGAAGCGAGCACAGCAGCCACGACGACAAGCTTCCCATCCGGATGCTGCACGACCGGGTCCTGGTGCGTCAGGACACCAGTGAGGGCGAGCGGCGTTCCGGTGGCGGGATCCTGATCCCGGCGACGGCGGCCGTGGGCCGTCGGCTGGCGTGGGCGGAGGTCGTGGCGGTGGGCCAGAACGTGCGGACCGTGGAGCCGGGTGACCGGGTGCTGTACGACCCGGAGGACCGGGCCGAGGTGGAGGTGCAGGGCGTCGCGTACGTGCTGATGCGCGAGCGCGATCTGCACGCGGTGGCCGCGGACCGGTTCGAGGGGTCGGAGGACTCGACGGGCCTGTATCTCTGACACCTCGGACACCTCTGAAACCTCCGAGACGGAGGCCGAAAAGGGCTGGTGACCATGGTCACCAGCCCTTTTCCCTGTGTTTCCGTGTGCTTTGCTGGTGTGGAGAAAGCCCGACGAGACGCGCCGTACCGGGATGGTCGAAGGCAAAGACGACGCACCGTCGTGTTGCGTGCTCGTTCCTCGGAGGTGCTGTCATGGCCTGGGTCCTGCTGGTCGTCGCCGGTCTGCTGGAGGTGGGCTGGTCGGTCGGGATGAAGTACACCGACGGGTTCACGCGGCTGGTGCCGAGCCTTTTCACCGGTGCGGGGATCGTCGCCAGCATGCTGCTGCTGTCGTACGCCGCCCGCTCGCTGCCGATCGGGACCGCGTACGGCGTGTGGGTGGGGATCGGGGCGGCGGGGGCGGCGGTGTTCGGCATGGTGGTGCTGGGGGAGCCGGCGACCGCCGCCCGGATCTTCTTCGTGTGTCTGCTGCTGGTCGCCGTGGTGGGGCTGAAGGCGACCTCAGGACACTAGGCCCTGTGTGATGTCGTGATCAACCGGTTGTCTTCGGTGAGTCGTTGATCCAGGTCAGAAGGCGCGGAGGTGGAGGCCTCCGAGGCGGCCTTCGGGTGTCCTGTCGTATCGAGTCGTGATGCCCTGCCGGGCTTTCAGCTCGTCGATCAGGTGCTCGACGGTGTTCCGCTCCTTGTGGAGAACAGTGTCGTGGCGTGTGGGCCCGCCGGAGCGTTGGCCCGGCGCCCGGTGTTCAGCCGACACGCCACCGCCCCGACACATGTGGCCGCTACCATGCGCCGGGGCCGCGCCGGGGGCGCGGACGTTCTGGAGGGGAATGCTTGTGTTCGTGCTGTCCATCCTGCTGCTCATAGCCGCTGTGGTGCTCTTTGTCGTCGGCCGTGGCCGCGCCACCCCGGGCTGGAAACTCGGAGCGGCGCTCAGCGCCTTGGCGGGTGTGCTGGCAGGCGCCTTCGCCTGTGTGAACGTCGTGAGTGCCTACGAGGTCGGCGTACCGGTGACCTTCGGCAAGGTCGGTAAGCCGCTGACCTCGGGTGTCCACTTCAAGTCACCGTTCACCGACGTCATGGCCTTCTCCACTCGTCCGGTGGATCTCAACCTCAACGACAAGGACGTGGTCGAGGTTCGCTCCTCACAGGGCGGTGTGCTGTACGCGGACGTCACGATCAAGTGGGCCGTGGTGCCGGCCAAGGCGGTCGAGCTCTACCGGCTGGCGGGCAGCGAGGAAACCGTCGAGGAGCGTCTGGTGCTGCCGGACAGCCGAGAGATCATCCGCAACGTCTTCGCGAAGCACACCAGCGAGGAGGGTTACGCCTCCGCACGCGAGCAGATCGGCGCGGAGATCGCCGACCTCGTCAAGAAGCGCCTGGCACCACGCGGGATCGACGTCACCACCGTCAACCTGCGCAACGTGAGGCCGTCGAAGAAGCTGCAGGAGCAGATCGACAAGAAGATCCAGCAGGAGCAGGCCACCGAGCGGGCCACCGAGGCGACGCGGACGGCCACGGCGGAGGCGGAGCGCAAGAGGATCGAGGCGGAGGGCACCGCCGCCGCCAACAAGATCATCGAGAAATCGCTGAGCGACAAGGTTCTGTACAACCAGTGCCTGGAGGCGTACAAGGAAGCTGCGAAGGCCAACCCCGTGTACGCGGTGCCGTGCGGTACAGACTCGGGCGGCACGCCCGTCATCGTCGACAACAGCGGCGACTGAGGGCGTCGGCAGGCGACGCCGGGAGCGGGGAGGGCGGCCGGGCGGGACGCCGCCCGTACCCGTCACGAACCAGCGGAGCCCTGCGTGCCGTCGTCCGGCGAGTACGACTCCGCCGCAGGGCCCCCTCACCGCGACGCTGCCGAGGTGATCGTCGGCAAGGACGTCATGGAGGCTCTCGAGGAAGCCGCCGCCGGGCGGGAACAGGTCCGGCGAAGAGGGATGACGGGGCGGGACGGACCGCGCGGGACAGCGGAGACGAGCCTGGGCGAGCCGAAGGCCGACGCGCCCGCCGCCACAGGTTCCACTCGACCAGCAGCCGTCCGTTGTGAACGGTCAGCCGGGTATGACGGCGGGACACGAAGACCTCCGGTGCGGTCCTGGACGGCTCCACCACACCGGAGGTCTTCGCCTGTGAGCGACCCGAACGCCAGGTGTCGACAACGCTCGTGATCAATACACCCGGGACCTGTCCTGTCCGGCAGGCCCCGGGCGGTCACTCCTCGATCGGCCGGCGGTTCGTGAGCTGGGGGAAGGCGCCGCCCAGGGTGCCGGTGGAGCCGCCGTCCGAAGTGCTTCCGTCGGTGGTCGCGCCGGTGGAGGTGTCTCCGCCGGTGCTGCCGTCGGTGGTGCCGCCCGTGGTGGGGGTGCCGCCGGTGGAGGTGTCCCCGGTGGTGCCGCCGCCGGTGGTGGTGCCGCCCGTGGTGGGGGTGCCGCCGGTCGTCGTGCCGCCGGTGGTGCCGCCGGTGGTGCCGCCGTCGGTCCGGCCCTGGCTCGTTCCGGGGGTCTGGGTGTTCTGGCCGCCGGTGGAGCCGTTCACCTCGTTGCTCGCGCTCGGCTCGCCCGCGGAGGGCTCGGAGGAGGGGTAGGCGGTTTCCTCGGAGCCCGCCTGGAGCCGGAGGGTGAAGTCCTTGGCGGGGGTGCCCTTGAGGGCGTTCCTGGTGAACTGGGCCCAGATCTGGGTGGGCGCGCCGCCGCCGTTGATGCGGGGCAGTCCCATCGCGCCGTAGAGCGGCTTGTGGGCGGCGGTGACGGGGTCCTGGCCCATGACGGCGACGACGGTGGCGAGGTCGGGGGTGTAGCCGGCGAACCAGGCGGCGGTGTCCTTCTCGGCGGTGCCGGTCTTGCCGGCGGCGGGGCGGCCGGCGGCGAGGGCCGCGGTGGCGGTGCCGTTCTGGACGACGCTGCGGAGCACCGAGGTGGTGGTGTCGGCGGCTTCGCGGCTGATGACCTGGGAGGTCTTGCGCTCGGGGAGGTCGAGGACGTCGACGCCGTTCCTGGTGATCTTGTCGATGAGGGTGTAGGTGCCGTGCCGGCCGTGGTTGGCGAGGGTGGCGTAGGCCTCGGCCATGTCCAGGACGCTGGCGGTGGCCGTGCCGAGGGCGATCGACGGGTAGGGGTTGAGGTCGGGGGTGTCGCTGGGCAGGCCGAGTTCGACGGCGGTCTGCTTGACCTTCTCGGGGCCGACGTCGACGGCCATCTGCGCGTACACGGAGTTCACGGACTTGTCGGTGGCGGTACGGACGTCGATGTTGCCGTAGTTGACGTAGTCCTCGTTCTCGGGTGCGTAGGTCTCGCCGCTCCAGCCCTGTACGGGGCGCTTGTTGGTGCCGTCGTAGACGGTGCTGGGGGTGATGCGGCGGCGGTCCTGGGTCTCGGAGTCGTTCTCGACGGCCGCGGTGAGGACGAAGGGCTTGAAGGTGGAGCCGACCTGGAAGTCCCGGCGGGTGGCGTTGTTGGTGTACTGCTTGACGTAGTCGACGCCGCCGTAGAGGGCGAGGACGTTGCCGGTCTTGGGTTCGACCGCGGCACCGCCGGCGCGGACGTAGGTGTCGGCCTTGCGGTTCTTCGGGTCGAGCTTGTCCATCAGCTGGTCGTCGACGGCTTTGACGAAGGCGTTCTGCTTCTTCTTGTCCAGGGTGGTGGTGATGCGGTAGCCGCCGGCCTCGAGCTCGTCGGCGGTGGCGATCTTGTTGGTGCGCAGGTAGTCCTTGATGGCGGTGACGAGGTAGCCGCGCTGGCCGGACATGCCGTTGTCGGCGCCGGAGGTCTCCTTGGGGCTGGGGAAGGCCAGTCCGGCGCGGTCGGCCTCGCTGAGCCAGCCCTTGGTGACCATGCCGTCGAGCACGTAGTTCCAGCGGGCCTCGGCGGCCTTGCGGTTCTCGGGGTGGGCGATGACGTCGTACTCGCTGGGCGCGTTGACCAGGGCGGCGAGGTAGGCGCCCTGGGCGGCGGTGAGCTTGGCCGCGTCGACGCCGTAGTAGGCCTTGGCGGCGGCCTGCATGCCGTAGGCGTTGCGGCCGAAGTAGCTGGTGTTGAGGTAGCCCTCGAGGATGTTGTCCTTGGAGGTCTCGCGGTCCAGCTTGATGGAGATGAAGAACTCCTTCACCTTGCGGGTGACGGTCTGCTCCTGGGCGAGGTAGTAGTTCTTCACGTACTGCTGGGTGATCGTGGAGCCGGACTGCTTGCCCTTGCCGAGGGCGGTGTTCCAGCCGGCCCGGAGCATCGCCTTGGGGTCGATGGCGGACTCGGTGTAGAAATCGCGGTCCTCGGCGGCCAGGACGGCGTGCTGGGCGGCCTCGGAGATCTGGGAGAGGTCGACGGTCTCGCGGTTGACGGTGCCGTCGCGGGCGATCTCGGTGCCGTCGGCGTAGAGGTAGACGTTGCTCTGTTTGGTGGCGAGGGCGTTGGCGGGCGGGATCTTCACCATGGAGTAGCCGAGGAAGAACAGGCCCACGAGGACGAGCGCGGCGAGGACGAAGGTGCCGAGGACCATGCGCCAGGTGGGGAAGAGGCGGCGCCAGCCGGTGCGCTTGGGCCGCTTCGGGCGCTTGGGTTCGACGGCGTCGGCGGCGCTCGCCGCCTGGGGCGCGCCGGGCGCTTCGGGGGTGCGGGCCGCCGCGGGTGAACCGACCGCTTCGGACACGCGGGCCGGTCGGGGGACGCGGGCCTGTTCGGGGGTGTGCGCCGCCTTGGGCTGGTGGGCCGCGCCGGTGGTGCGGCGTGCCTCGGGGACACCGGCGGCCTCGGGGGCACCGGCCGCTTCGGGGGTGCGGGCCGCCTGGGAGTCGCGTGCCGCCCCGGGGGTGCGGGCCGCCTGGGAGTCGCGTGCCGCCCCGGGGGTGCGGGCCGCCTGGGAGTCGCGTGCCGCCCCGGGGCCTCGTACGGCCCGCAGTTCACGTGTCACCTCGGGTCCCCGCGCGGCCTCGGTCTCCTGTGCCGCCCGGGGTTCTCGCGCGGACCCGGTTTCTCGTGCCGCCCGGGGTCCCTGCGCGGCCTCGGTGTCCCGTGCGCCCCCGGTTTCGCGTGCGGCCTCGGTTTCCCGCGCCGCCCGGGGTTCCCGTGCGGACCCTGTTTTCCGTGCCGCCCCCGGTGGACCGGCAGCCTCGGGTGTGCCGGCCGCCTCGGGTGTGCCGGTCGCCCGGTCCTCGGTCGGCTGCTTCGGCTGCGGCTCGTCGCTCATGTGTTGCTCGGACTCCTGATTCGCCTCGTACGTGGCCGTACGTGTCGTACGCGTTCTGCGCCCCCTGTTGAAGACTCTCGCACCCTGCGTTCCGTTCCCGGCAATCGGCGCGTGTTGTGCCACACGCGCCTCGTGCCGCACGTGCCGGAGGGGTGCCCGGAAAACGCGTGGCGCGCGAGGAAGCCCGCCCACTAGGCTTCTGCGCTTCGCCGCCGTGGCGGGACGGGCGCGGGGTCGCCGTGGGTGAGGAGGGCGGGTGCCGTGGGTTCGGTGCGCTTGTACGCGGCCGTGGCGGCGGGGGGTTTCAGAAGGTACGCGACCTATCGTGCGGCGACGGCGGCGGGGGTGTTCACCAACACGGTTTTCGGCCTGATCCTCGTCTACACATATCTGGCGTTGTGGGACGAGCGGCCGCAGTTGGGCGGCTACGACCAGGCGCAGGCGGTGACGTACGTGTGGCTGGGGCAGGCGCTGTTCGCGGCGCTCGCGATGCAGGGCGGCGGTTTCGAGGCGGAGTTGACGGAGCGCATCCGCACGGGCGCGGTGGCGATCGACCTGTACCGCCCGGCCGATCTCCAGATGTGGTGGCTGGCGGCCGACCTGGGGCGCTCGCTGTTCCAGTTGCTGGGCCGGGGGGTGGTGCCGTTCGTGTTCGGGGCGCTGGTCTTCCCGACGGCGCTGCCCGGCGACCCCCTGTCGTGGCTGCGGTTCCTGGTGGCCCTGCTGCTGGCGATGGTGGTGAGTTTCGGCATCCGGTTCCTGGTGGCGTTGAGCGGTTTCTGGTTGCTGGACGGCACGGGGGCGCTCCAGATGCTGGTGGTGACGGGGATGTTCTGCACGGGCATGGCGCTGCCGCTGAACGCGTTCCCGGAGCCGCTGGGGCAGATCGTGCGGGCGCTGCCGTGGTCGGCGATGCTCCAGATGCCGGCGGACCTGCTGATGGGGGAGGCCGGGGCGTGGGGGACGTACGTCTTCCAGGCGGGCTGGGCGGTGGTGCTGCTGGCGCTGGGGCGGGTGGTGCAGGCGGCGGCGACGCGGCGGGTGGTGGTGCAGGGTGGGTGAGACGCGACCGGCGGGCGAGACCCGACCGGCGGACGAGGCGTGGCCGGCGCGGGAGGCCGGGTGGACAGGCGAGGCCGGGCGGGCGCGGGAGGGGCTGCGGGCGTACCGGCTGATCGCGGGGATGTGGATCCGTTCGACGACGGCCTACCCGCTGTCGTTCGCGATGACGCTGGTGAGCGGGCTGCTGGTGACGGGGCTGGACTTTGTCGCGATCTTGCTGATGTTCTCGCGGATCGACGTGCTGGGCGGCTACTCGCTGCCGGAGGTGGCCTTCCTGTACGGCCTGTCCGCGACCTCCTTCGGGATCGCGGACCTGGTGATCGGCTCGGCGGGCCGGCTGGGCTCGCGGGTGCGGGACGGCACGCTCGACACGCTGCTGGTGCGTCCGGCGCCGGTGCTGGCGCAGGTGGCGGCGGACCGGTTCGCGCTGCGCCGGGTCTCCCGGATCACGCAGGGGGTGCTGGTGCTGGGGTACGCGCTGGCGGCGACGGACGTCGACTGGACGGCGGCCAGGGTGCTGCTGGTGCCGGTGACGCTGGTCAGCGGTGCGGCGATCTTCGGCGCGGTGCTGGTGGCGGGGGCGGCGTTCCAGTTCGTGGCGCAGGACGCGGCGGAGGTGCAGAACGCGTTCACGTACGGCGGTCAGACGCTGCTGCAGTATCCGCCGACCGTGTTCGGGCGGGAGTTGGTGCGCGCGGTGACGTTCGTGTTCCCGCTGGCCTTCGTGAACTGGGTGCCGGCGGCGCACGTGCTGGGGCGGCCGTACCCGCTGGGCCTGCCGGGGTGGGCTGCGTACGCTCCGCCGCTGGTGGCGGCGGCCTGCTGCGCGGCGGCGGGGCTGGCCTGGCGGGCGGGGCTGAGGTCGTATCGGAGCACGGGAAGTTAGCGGGGGTCGCGGTGGACGCGTTCATCGAGCTCGACGGTGTGGAGAAGGTCTTCGACGTGCGCAGGCGCACCGGTTTCCTGCGGCGGGAGCGGCGGCGGGTGCGGGCGGTGGACGGGCTGTCGTTCACCGTGGCGCGCGGTGAGATCGTCGGGTACATCGGGCCGAACGGTGCCGGGAAGTCGACGACGATCAAGATGCTGACGGGCATCCTCACGCCGAGCGGCGGCCGGCTGCGGGTGGCGGGCATCGACCCGGCCCGGGAGCGGACCCGGCTCGCGCACCGCATCGGGGTGGTGTTCGGGCAGCGGACGTCGCTGTGGTGGGACCTCCCGCTGATCGACTCCTACCGGCTCGCGCACCGCATGTACCGCATCCCGGACGCCCGTTACCGGGAGAACCTCGACCGGCTCGTCGAACTCCTCGATCTGGAGGCGTTGTTGGAGGTGCCGGTGCGGCAGCTGTCGCTCGGTCAGCGGATGCGCGGCGACATCGCGGCGGCGCTGCTGCACGACCCCGAGGTCCTCTACCTCGACGAGCCGACGATCGGACTCGACGTCGTGTCCAAGACGAGGGTGCGGGAGTTCCTGGGCGAGTTGAACACCGGGCGCGGCACGACGGTCCTGCTCACCACCCACGACCTCCAGGACATCGAGCGGCTCTGCTCCCGCGTGATGGTCATCGACCACGGGCGCATGGTCTACGACGGGCCGCTCGCGGGGCTGCACGAGGCGGGGGAGAGCGAACGGACCCTGGTCGTGGACCTGGAGCGGGAACTCCCGCCCATCGACGCGGGTCCCGCGGCGCGGGTCGTGCGGGTGGAGGGGCCGCGCCAGTGGCTGGCCTTCCCGGCGTCGGGGTCGGCGGCCCCGCTGGTGGCGCGGATCGCGGCGGAGTACCCGCTGGTGGACCTGTCGGTGCGCGAGCCCGACATCGAGGCGGTGATCGGCCGTATGTACGCGGGCCGGGAGACCGTGGTGCCGGGCGCGGGGAACTCGTAGGCTGCTGTGCATGACCGACGACGCAGTCCCGGACCTCCGCGCCTCCGACGCCGACCGTGAGCGTGTCGCCGAGGTCCTGCGGGACGCCCTCGCCGAGGGCCGGCTCGACATGGCGGAGTTCGAGGAGCGGCTGGACGCGGCGTACCGGGCGCGGACCTACGGCGAGCTGACGCCGCTCACGCGCGACCTGCCGGCGGCGGGGGCCGCCGCGTCGCCCGCCGTGTCGCTGTACAAGTCCGAGGGGCGGGGGGACGAGGACGGGGCGTGGGCCGGGCGGATCGTCGGCGGTGAGGGGTCGTCCGCGTGGGCCGTGGCCGTCATGTCCGGCTTCCAGCGCAAGGGGCGCTGGACGGTGCCCCGCCGGTTCACGGCCTTCGCCTTCTGGGGCGGTGGTGAGCTCGATCTGCGCGAGGCGGACTTCGCGGCCGGGGAGGTCGTGATCAACTGCGTCGCCGTCATGGGCGGGGTGAACGTCGTGGTGCCGCCCGGTGTCGAGGTCGTGGTGCGGGGGATCGGTGTCATGGGCGGCTTCGACCACCGGGAGCAGGGGGTGCCGGCCGCGCCGGGCGCTCCGCGGGTGGTGATCACCGGGTTCGCCTTCTGGGGCGGGGTCGGCGTCGAACGCAAGCGCAGGCGGGACCGCGCGGAGCGGGAGCTGTCCCGGGGCCGGGACGGGGACCGGCGGCGCCACCTGGGGCACTGAGGCCGGCGGGCCGCCCGGGCGGCTCCGGGCGGGCTACAACTGCGCCTGTCCCGCCCCCCTGAGCTGCTCCCACTCGATCAGTTCGGCCATCTTCCGGTATCCCCGGTCGCTGGGGTGGAGGTGGTCGCCGGAGTCGTACTCCGAGCGCAGTCGCCGGGGGTCGTACGGGTCGTGCATCGCCCGGTCGACGTCCACGACCGTGTCGTAGACCGAGCCGGACCGGATCGCCGCGTTGATCTCCCGCCGTACGTCCTCGCGGGCGTCGGTGTAGCCGCGGTGGCCGCGGAAGGGGAGCAGGGTGGTGCCGACGGCCTTGACGCCGTGGGCGTGGGCGCGGCGGACCAGGGTGCGCAGGCCGTCGAGGACGGCGTCGGGGTCGGCGGTGGTGCGGGAGCGGAGGATGTCGTTGACGCCGAGGTCGATGACGACGGCCCGGACGTTCGGCCGGCCGAGGACGTCGCGGTCGAAGCGGTTCAGGCCGCTGGGGTTGGCGGCCGGCCGGCCCTGCCCGTCGGTGAGGACGCGGTTGCCGCTGATGCCGGCGTTGACGACGCCGTAGCGCGGTGCGTACCCGCCGTCGGCGCGGGAGGCGCGGAGCCGGTCGGAGAGGACGTCGGGCCAGCGGCGGTCGGCGCCGGGGGTGGAGGTGACGCCGTCGGTGATGGAGTCGCCGAAGGCGACGACGGTGCCGTCGGCCTCGTCGCTGAGGACGTCCAGCGCGGTGACGTAGCGCCAGGAGGTGATCCGCCCGGTGTACGGGGCTCCGGTCACGTCGCCGGTGTGCTCGCCGTCGGCGACGTAACTCGTCTGCCGGGCCCGGTGGTGGAAGGTGACCGGGCCCGCGGAGTACGGGGTGTGGAGGCTGATCAGGACGTCGGTGTCGCCGGGGACGGCGAGCGGGGCGGCGTCGCTGACGGCCTGTCCGCCCGCCGGGATCGTGATCGCCGGGCGGCCGCCGAAGGTGAGGCGGCGCAGGGTGGCGGGGTCGGCGGCCGCGCTGTCGTCGTCCGCCGCGACGGCGAGGGTGGCGGCGCTCACGGTCAGCGGGCCGGTGCCGTGGAGATTGGACAGCGTGACGCGGGCACTCGTCCCTGCGACGCTGGTGTGGACGACGTTGCGCACCGTGCGTCCCGCCGTGCCGTCGGTCCCGGTGAGCGGTTCGCCGCCGACCGGGGCGGCGGCCCAGCTGCCGACCCACACGCCGGTGGAGGCGGCCGCGGCGGAGCGGTGGCCGGTGCGGGAGGCGGCGAGGACGTCGTCGCGGCGGCGCCCGCCGTCCCCGGCGTCGACCCCGGCGTATATGGCGGCCGAGAGGCCCACGATCACGGCGAGGACCGCGGACAGGAGGGCGTGCTGGTGGGCGTGGTGGCGGGCACGGGGCACCCCGGGACCCCCGCCGTCATGCCTGGTCATGCGGGCGTGTGTCTCCTCGGACGAGGGAGCGGCGAGGCTCCGACGGAACATTCAGGAGATCACCGTTGAACTCCCCCACCTGACAGACGCCGGGAACTCCTGTTTCGTTCCAGGAGTCGGACAGGTGGGGACAATGGTGGCGTGCGGGTCACGGGGGACCGGGAACGGGTGGAGCGGATGGAACGCAGGGCAACGAAAGACAGGGCGGCGACGCCCGCGGCGCGCGCCATGAACGTCTTCAGCGCCGCCGACGAGGAGCGGCAGCGCGGTGTGCGGCGCATGAAGCTCACCGCGGCCGGGCTGCTGGTGTTCGTGGCGGTGGTGTACGTCCTCGCCGAGTGGGCCTCCCACCGGGGCGCCGGTCCCTGGGCGGGGTACGTGGCGGCGGCGGCCGAGGCGGGCATGGTGGGCGCGCTCGCCGACTGGTTCGCCGTCACCGCGCTGTTCCGGCATCCGCTGGGCCTGCCCATCCCGCACACGGCGATCATCCCCACGAAGAAGGACCAGCTGGGCGTCTCCCTCGGCGAGTTCGTCGGCGAGAACTTCCTGTCCGGCGACGTCGTGCGGCAGCGGCTGCGCGCGGTCGGCATCGGCAGCCGGCTGGGGGCCTGGCTGGCGCAGCCGGAGCACGCGGAGCGGGTGACGGCGGAGCTGGCGACGGCGCTGCGGGGCGCGCTGGCCGTGCTGCGGGACTCTGACGTGCAGGCGGTGGTCGGGGAGGCGATCACGCGCCGGGCGAACGCCCAGGAGATCGCGCCGGGCATGGGCAAGATGCTGGAGAAGGTCGTCGCCGACGGCGGTCACCGGCGGGCCGTCGACCTGGTGGTGGGGCGGGCGCACGACTGGCTGGTGCTGCACTCCGACTCGGTGATGGACGCGGTGCAGGGCGGCGCGCCCGGCTGGACGCCCCGGTTCGTCGACAAGCGGATCGGCGAGCGGGTCTACAAGGAGCTGCTGCGCTTCTGCGTGGAGATGCGGGACATGCCGTCCCACCCGGCCCGCGGCGCCCTGGACCGTTTCCTGCGCGACTTCGCCGCCGACCTCCAGTCCGACACCGACACCCGCGCGAAGGTGGAGCGGCTCAAGAACGAGGTGCTGGGCCGCGACGAGGTCCAGGACCTCATCGCGTCCGTCTGGACGGCCGTACGCGCAATGATCGTCTCCGCGGCCGAGGACGAGCGCAGCGAGCTGCGGCTGCGGGTGCGGGCCGCGCTGCTGTCGTTGGGGTCGCGGATGGCGACCGAACAGAAGGTGCAGGGCAAGGTCGACACCTGGGTGGAGAGCGCGGCGGTGCACGTGGTGTCGACGTACCGCAAGGAGATCACCCTGCTGATCACCGACACCGTGGCCGGCTGGGACGCCGAGCACACCACCCGCAAGATCGAGGCCAACATCGGCCGTGACCTGCAGTTCATCCGCATCAACGGCACGGTGGTCGGCTCGCTGGCGGGCCTGCTGATCTACACGGTGGCGCGGGCGCTGGGGGCGTAGCGGCACGTCCTCGGGGCATCCGGTGGTGGTTCCGCTGGACGAGGAGGGAGCCCATGACCACAGCCGCACAGGCCGAGCCCGGCCGCACCATCACGACGAACATCCCCGCCCGCCTGGACCGCCTCCCCTGGTCGCGCTGGCACTGGACGATCGTGATCGGTCTCGGCACGGTATGGATCCTCGACGGCCTCGAAGTCACGGTCGTCGGCAACATCGCCGGGCGGCTGTCGGAGCCCGGCAGCGGCCTGCCCATCACCTCCGGGCAGGTCACCGGCATCGCCGCCGCCCTGTACGTGGCGGGCGCCTGTCTCGGCGCGCTCATCTGGGGGCGCCTGACGGACCGCTGGGGGCGCAAAAAACTCTTCATGATCACCCTGGCGGTCTACCTGGCGGCGACCGCGCTGACCGCGGTCTCCTTCGACACCTGGTGGTTCCTGCTCTTCCGCTTCCTCACCGGCTTCGGCATCGGCGGCGAGTACGCGGCGATCAACTCCGCGATCGACGAGCTGATCCCGGCGAAGTACCGGGGCCGCGTCGACCTGATGATCAACGGCAGCTTCTGGCTGGGCGCGGTCGGCGGTTCCCTGCTGTCGATCGTCGCGCTGAACACGGACCTGTTCGCGGCGAACGTGGGCTGGCGGCTGACGTTCGCGCTCGGCGCCGTCCTCGCCCTGGTCATCCTCCTCGTACGGCGCCACGTCCCGGAGAGTCCGCGGTGGCTGCTGATCCACGGCCGGGACCATGAGGCGGAGGAGATCGTCTCCTCCATCGAGCGGCGGATCGAGGCCGAGCGGGGCGGTTCGCTGCCGGCGGCCGAGGGCGAACTCACCATCCACCAGCGCCGCAGCGTCTCCTTCCTCGAGATCGCCCGCACGGTCTTCTCCGACTACCGCCGACGCGCGATCCTCGGCTTCTCCCTCTTCATCGGGCAGGCCTTCCTCTACAACGCCATCACCTTCGGCTTCGGCGCGATCCTGACCACGTTCTTCGACGTGCCGACCGGTCACACCGGCTACTACTTCGCCGTGATCGCCCTCGGCAACTTCTTCGGCCCGCTGCTGCTGGGCAAGCTGTTCGACACGGTCGGCCGCCGGATCATGATCTCGTCGACGTACCTGCTCTCCGGCCTGCTGCTGTTCGGCACGGCCTGGCTGTTCGACCGCGGCGCGCTGAGCGCGACCACCATGACGGCCTGCTGGTGCGCGGTGCTGTTCTTCGCCTCCGCGGGCGCCTCCAGCGCCTACCTCACGGTCTCCGAGATCTTCCCGATGGAGACCCGCGCCATGTCCATCGCCTTCTTCTACGCCCTCGGCACCGCGGCGGGCGGCATCAGCGGCCCCCTGCTGTTCGCCGACCTCACCGGCACGGGCAAGGTCGGCGACACGGTCCTCGCCTTCCAGATCGGCGCGGCCCTGATGTGCGCGGCGGGCCTGGTCGCCGCGTTCCTCGCGGTGCGGGCCGAGGGGCGCTCCCTGGAGGACATCGCCAAGCCGCTGACGGCGACGACGACGGCCCGTACGAAGGTGGGGGCCGGGGCGGCCGCCACGGCGGGGAAGTCCGAGGGCCCGAAGGGGCCGCAGCCGCCGCAGGGGCCGACGACGGCCACGGCCTGACGGCGGCCACCGACCGCTCCCGCCTCCGTCCCCGCTCCCGGTCCGCCGGGGGCGGGGGCGGAGGCGTCGTCCCGTCTACGCCCCCGTCGTCGACCCCGGCCGGACGATCATCAGGACGGTGACCGTCGCCCACAGCAGGTTGAAGATCCCGGTGAACATGGCGAGCCGCACGGTCGCCTCACGGGTCATGGTGCCCACGGAGCCCTGGCCGGAACCGGTGCCGGTGCGGGCGTCGGCGTCGGCGTCGGGGACGCCCTCCACGAGGACCTCCTGACCGGGCAGCACGAGCACCACGAGCACGATCGCGGCCACGACGGTCAGCGCGATCGACACGATCAGCCAGGCGTCGCCGAGCACTCCCATCGCGCTCGCCGTGAAGAACCCGAAGACGGGGACGGCGATCCCGACGGCCGCGTACACCTGGCAGATCCGGTGCAGCAGCCGTACGGTCCCGTCCGCCCGGACGTCGTCCGGGGCGGCCAGGGCCCGGCGCGCGGCGGGCGGGAACATGCTCGCGGCGACGGTGACGGGACCGATCGCGACGATCGCGGCGATGACGTGGACGGCGAGGAGGAACTTGGTCACGGGCCGACGGTAGGCGTCCGGCCGGCCCCGCAGAAGTGGCGGGACTGCCAGGGGGCGACGGATTCTCGCCAGGCCGTTCACGGCCGGTAATAGGGGAGAGGCGGCCGAGGGGGTCTTGCCGCTCCCGGCAGAACCGGCTTGGCGGCATCCCGTCGTACGCCTACGCTCTCGCCATGCACACCGTCGCCATCCTGGCCCTGGACGGGGTCATCCCCTTCGACCTGTCCGCCCCGATCGACGCCTTCGGCTGGGCCCGGCTGCCCGACGGCCGGGAGGCGTACCGGGTGCGGGTCTGCTCGCCGTACCCGTCGGGCGAGGTGAGCGCGGGGGCGTTCACGGTGCGGGCGCCGTACGGCCTGGAGGCCCTCGCGGAGGCGGACACGATCATCCTGCCCGGCGTGCGCGAACCGCGGGACCCGCTGCCGGACGGCGTCGCGGAGGCGCTGCGCGCGGCGGCGGCGAACGGCACCCGCATCGCGTCGATCTGCGTCGGCGCGTTCCTGTTCGCCGCGACCGGCCTGCTGGACGGCCTGCGCGCGACGACCCACTGGATCGCCGCCCGCGACCTGGCCGAGCGCCACCCGGAGATCACGGTCGACGCGCACGTCCTCTACGTCGACAACGGCCAGTTCCTGACATCGGCGGGCGCCGCCGCGGCCCTCGACATGTGCCTGCACATGATCCGCGGGGACCACGGTTCGGCCGTCGCCGCGCAGGCCGCCCGCATGTCGGTCATGCCCCTCGAACGCGAGGGCGGCCAGGCCCAGTTCATCGTCCACGACCTGCCGCCCGCCCCGTCCGGGGCCACCCTGGAGCCCGTCCTGCGCTGGATGGAGGAGCACTGCGCCCGCGACCTCACCCTGGACGAGATCGCGGACCGGGCGGGCATGAGCACCCGCACCCTCAACCGCCGCTTCCGCGAACAGGCCGGCACGACACCCCTGCAGTGGCTGCACCGGGCGCGGGTGCGGCGGGCCCAGTACCTGCTGGAGACGACCGCGCACCCGGTCGAACGGATCGCGGCACAGACGGGCTTCGGCTCCCCGACGGCCTTCCGGGAACGCTTCCGCAAAGTGGTGGGGACGAGCCCGCAGGGGTACCGGCGGGCGTTCCGGTCGGGGGCGGCGGCGCAGGCGGGGTAGGGGTCCTGAGGGTCAGGGAGCCTGCGGGGCAGGGGTCCGGAGCCGGTGGGGTCAGCCCCGACGGTCCGCGACCGCCCAGGAGGCCAGCGCGACGGCGCCCGCGACCCCGAACACCGACGGCCAGGCGCCCACCTTCTTGGCCAGCGGATGCGACCCGGCGAACGCGGCGACGTACGCCACGCCCAGCGCGCCCGCGGCCTTGCCGCCCGCCCGCTGCCGCCACTGCTGCGCCGCCGCGGCCCCCGCCACGGCGAGCACGGCCCCGCCGAGCGGCCGCTTCTTCGTCCACCGGGCCACGCCGTACCCGCCGACGAGCCCGCCCGCGGCGATCACCGAACTGGGAACCTTCGCCATCACTGCCTCCACGAATCGAGTCCCCCGAAGTCCCCCAGAGGCTAATGCGCGAACGACGAGCGGGCCCCGACCTGAGTCGAAGGTTGTCAAGTTTCCTCCTCCGGGCTATATAAGAAGTCGTAGGGCATCGCACCGACAGGTCTGACGAGAGGAGTGGACTGTGATGCTCATGCGTACCGACCCCTTCCGCGAATTCGACCGGCTCGCGCAGCAGGTCTTTGGTACCAACGCCGCCACGGGGACCGGTAACCGCCCCGCCGCCATGCCGATGGACGCCTACCGTTCGGGGGACGACTTCCTCGTCCACTTCGACCTCCCCGGCATCGACCCCGAGACGATCGAGCTGGACGTCGAACGCAACGTCCTCAGCGTCCGCGCCGAGCGCCGCACCCCCGCCCCCGAGGGCGCGGAGCTGATCGTCGCCGAGCGCCCGACGGGCACCTTCACCCGCCAGCTCTTCCTCGGCGACACCCTGGACACGGAACGGATCGACGCCTCGTACGAGGCCGGCGTCCTGACCCTGCGCATCCCCGTGGCCGAGCAGGCCAAGCCGCGCCGCATCCAGATCTCCGGCGGCGACGGCGGCCGCAAGCAGATCAGCGGCTGACGTCCCGCTCCACGTCCCGTGGCCCCGGGGCCGCTCCCGGAGCCACGGGCCACGCCCGCCCCTCGCCGCACCACCCCGGCCCGGACCAGGAGGAGCCCGAACGATGACGACGACCGCGACGACCACCGCGCAGCCGCCGAGAACGCTGATCCCGGCCCCGCAGCGGTCCGTACGCGCGACAGCGGCAGGAGACGACGACCGGAGAGCCTGGAACGAACTGATCGCGGCGGTGCGGGAGTCGGGCCAATACCCGACCACCACCGAGGCCGAACGCGTCACCCGCACGGTCCTCTCCGAGCTGGGCGGCCAGCTGACCGGCGACGAGCGGGTGGCCCTGGCCCGCGCACTCCCGAGGGAGGCAGCCGGGACGATCGCGTCCCGGATCCCGGCGCTCCGCCCTCGCTCGGCGCGCGAGTTCGTCGACGCCGTGGCGACCCGCATCGAGGGAGCCACCCCCGCCACGGCCCGCTGGCACGCCGGCTCGGTCCTCGGAGCCCTGCCGCCCCGGATCGGCGACACCCTGACCGACCGACTCCTCGCCCAACTCCCGCCGGGCTACGCGTTGCTGTTCGGCCGGGTGGAACTGGTGTCGCGTACGGTCTGACCGTGTTGCCTGCCGCCTGTTGTCGGGGCTGCCGCCGCCGACGTACGGCACATTCGTCGGCGGCGACGGAGAGGACGGGGAACAGTGCTCCCGGCTCACCTGCAACCAGACAGGACCATCCGGCCGGTCATCAGGACCTCGTGGTTCGCGAAGAGCGCGTCCAGGACGAAGCGCCGACGGATGTGGGCCGTCCACCGCACGCCGGGCAGGTCCACGTACGCCCGGACCGTTCTGGCGCGGCTCGCCTGGGTCAGAATCCACCGAGCCTGGTCTTTTTCCTGGGTGCGACCGCCCAGATCCCGGGCGAGCCGCCACAGTTCGTCGCCGTCGCTGTGTTCGTCGACGATCGTGACCAGCCCGATGTCGCCGAGACCACGCTTGTCGCCGGACCGGGTCGTGTAGGCGACGGTGAGGGCGTCGAGGGGGAAGACCGTCACGCGGCTGGTTGCGGCCAGCTCGGTCAGGGACACGTGGTCAGTCCGTTCTGGGAAGGCGGGTGTACGGGCCGACCTGATGGAGGCCGGCCCGTCATGCGGTGGGCGGCGAAACGTCAGCAGCAGGGACCGTCACCGCAGCACGCGGGCGCGTTGCACTCGGCGGCCGTACCCCACAGCCGTTCGTCGACCTCGAAGCCCGCGGCGCGCAACCTGCCCACCACGTCGACCATCAGGCCGCGGGTGCGGACCTTGGAGTTCGGCTGGTGGTGCAGGAAGTACCCGAAGCTGCGTCGGCACCACTCGGCGTACCAGTCGGTGTGCAGGATGAGCGTGTGCCACCCGGGATCCACCTGTTGCGAGGGAGCCATGCTTGCGCCCTCACCGCTGGTGCCCATGACGAAGACCAGGGCGAGCGCCTGGTCGACGACCCGATCGGCGACACAGCGCTCCATGCCGTACTCGTCGGCACAGAAGGCGGCGAGCGTCTCGAACTCGGCGTCGCTGACGAGGGAGCGGCCGGTGCGCGTCTCGGCGGCTACGGCGGTGACGGTCATGGGGTGGCCTCCTTGATGTGGGCGGTGCCGCAGGGCTCATCGATGTGTGGCTGGTTTTCGGGCAGCACTGATTCACCTCACAGTTGAAGAATCGTTCGGGAGTCCTCTCCTGGACTTCTGTGCATGTGACTTGGCGAGGAGAGGGGCTTACGCCGCACTGCGAGCCGTGCCGAAAGGCGGCACCGCGTTCAGCGCGAAATCTCGTACGACTGTGCGTACGTTTGGCGAACGCTGCCCAAGACAGCTCAAGAGGTCATGGAGATTTTGCTCCGGCCCTCACCGGCCAGACGCGTGATCGCCCGGAGCACGATCTGCAAGCGGCGCTCGTCGAGGCACTCCACGGTGGAGAGGTAACTGTGCCTCAGGCCGACAATGGACAACACGAGCCCGAGGAAAGCACGTTCGCTTTCGCTCAGCCCGAGGGTGTAGAGACGTCCGGCCATCCCCTCCCACCGGCAGATCATGACACCGTTCTGCTTCGCCACGAGCGCCGTACGAACGTTGTCCCGTGCGAGGAGCTGCTCCTCTTCGACGAGAGCTTTCACGGCGGTGCGGTTGCGCAGACCGACCGCCGACCGCACGAGACACTCGCCGAGTGATGGCATGTCGAGCGCGTCGGCGCTGTGAGTCTGCTGAGGTGCTCCGACCTCGGCGCTCCGAGTGACTGCCGTGGCAGTGGGCTTCGTGGCCATGACCTGGACGTTAGCCAGCGCGTTTGCACGTCTGCCCGCCGATTGCGCGCGATTGCGGATCCGTGTCCGGCGCTTACCGGAGATTGCCTACGAGAGATCCAAAGACGCTCGTGCCCGGCCGATCAGGCGGCGTGCCGGTGCCCCGAACTCGGCCGACTCCGCAAGCCAGTCCCACGCCCGTTCGTACAGTTGGAGGTCGTCCTCGCCGGTGAGCCACAACTCCTCACTGATCGTCTCGACGATGACCAATCTGCGGTCGTAGATCCAGAAAGCGTGTGGTGCCGTCCGGCGGAGTTGTGCGCCGAAGGGAAGAATGCCGAGTTCGATCCGGTGTCGGCCCACCAGGTTGTACAGCCGATCCAATTGCTCGGCCATGACATCGGCGGGGCAGGAACGGTGATACAAGGCGGCCTCGCACACGAGAAACCGGAACGTCTTCGCGGGGTCGTACAAGGCCTCTTGGCGGCGCATCCGGGCCTCGACGGCGGCCTCGGTGGTCGGGGTGATGCCCCGGAACTCGGCGTTGGCGTCGAAAATGGCGCGGGCGTACTCCGGAGTCTGGAACAACCCTGGAACGCGTGACACCTCCAGGCCGCGGATCGCCCTCGTGGCCTCGGTCTGCCGGACCGCGATCTCCTGGCGGCCACGATGCCCGCCGGCCAACTGACGACGCCACGAGCGATGCCGCTGCCTCGACTCCAGTCCGGCACGCAGCCCTTGAAGCTCAGCCTCTACGTCTGGTTGCCCGCAAGCGTGCGCCCATGCGGTCAAGTCGGCTGCGGACGGGGTTTGTCTGCCGTTCTGGAGACGGGAGACCTTCGAAGGCTGACAGCCGAGCCGGGAAGCGATGGTTTTGCCGTCCAGACCGGCCTCGGCGCGTAGTTCACGCAACCGCGCGCCGAGGGCTTCTCTGGCGGTCTGGTAGTCCGTGCTCACACGGTGGAACGTACCCGCCCGGCGAACTCCTCGGCACGCACCGCATGGTGCCAGGCAGCATCCCGCGCTTGGCATGCGGCGAGGACCTCGGCAGGGTCCTCGGTGACGTACACACCCAGCGTCGTGTCCTCGCCGTCGAACGCGAAGCGGACGAGAATCCTGGAGTCGAAGAGCCAGAAATCGTGGTTCGGCAGACGCAGTTCCTGAGCGCGGTTACGGCTCAGGATACGAATGTCCTCGCCCGCGCCGACGTTGCTGGGGGCACTCGCGAGGAGGAACTCCTGCCCTTGGGTGAGCGGTTCGTCGACGAGTCGCACGCGTTCGAACCGCTTTCCGAGAGCCGTCTGAGCCCGGACGTTCTCACGCCAGGCGTTGTCCGGGTCGCGGGCGATGTCCTCGCCCGCGAGGAACCGGGCCCACTTGGGGCTGTTGCGGTCGGAGGCGTACCCCCGACGGGTCTCCAGGCGCCAAGCGGTGTGCCTGAAGCTGTGGAACAGGTCCGCGATCGACGAGAATGGCTGGAGTTCGGGAGCATCGCTCCGTGGCGAGAACCGCGTCAGCAGGCTGCGCGGGACGCGGACGAAGGTCTCGGTCTCCTTCACGTCACGCAACTGCGCCAGGTGCCCGGGGTCGGTCTCACGCTCACCCTGTACGAGGATCTCGTCGGTGCCCTCGATGCCGTACAGGGTGGGGCAGTCACCGTCGTCGCTGGTCGTACCGATGAGCCTGAGCGTCATGCCGTCCTCCACGTGTGCTTGTCGGAGGCCCAGGATGTTCTCCCCGGGCCCTGCGGCGCTCGGCGATTGCGGCGGATTGCGCACGTGGTGTGGGCGAGGGGGATTGCGCGCAAGTGGGAGCGGAGATCGCCGCGCGGACCTCGCTCGCAGCGCGCCGGAATCCCCGGCCCTCCGCGCCCTCAGCCCTGCGTGCCCTCCCGCACGGCACGTACGAACGAGCGCCAGGCCGTGCTCCCGACGGTGACGACGAGTTCCCCCGCCCCCTTCGAGTCCCGCACGAGCGCTCCGCCTCCGCTCAGCGCGCACTCGACGCACTCGCCCCCCGCCCCGTTGCTGTAGGAGGACGTGAACCACGTCGGACGGTCGTCGTCGCCGCCGGGAAGGGCAGTGCTCACCTTGCGAACTCCTTCGAAATCGACTCGATCAACCGGGTCGAACGCTGCGGGCTCAGGGCCGCGGCCCGCAGGCCGTCGAACGCCCGGGTGTACTCACGGACATGATGCTCGCCCTCCAGGTAGACCGCGTCGGTGATGCCGTCCCGGTAGACGATGTCCGGGTCTTCAGGGGCCGGAAAGCCCAGCATGGTGAACGACCCCGTGGCGGGATACGTGCCCGAGTCGAAGGGGAGGACCTGCAAGGTCACGGTCGGCAGGCGGACGGCGTCCAGGAGGCGTTCCATCTGCTCCCGCATGAGCGCGCGGTCACCGATGACGTTGCGCAGTGCGCCCTCGTTCACGACGAACCACGCTTCGGGCGCCTCCAACCCCCTGAGCATGGCCTGCCGTTCCATGCGCACGCGTACGGCCCGGTCGATGTCCTCGTCGGACATGTGCGCGCCGGTCCGGTGGAGTTCGGAGGCGTAGGCGTGGGTCTGCATGAGACCGGGCACCAGCTCGCACTGGTACTGCCGGAAGGTGGAAGCCTCCTGCTCCAGGCCGATGTAGATGTTGAACCACTCCGGAACGCCGGAACCGTGCACCTGCCACCAGCCCCGCACCTTGGCCTGCCGGGCGAGCGACTTGAGGAACTCCCGCATTTCGTCCCCGGTGCCGTAGAAGCGGCACAGGGCGTCGATGTCCGAGGGCTGGACCCGCCCGCTGCCCGTCTCCATGCGGTTGACCTTGGAACCGCTCCAGTCCAGGGCCTGGCCGACTTGGGCACAGGTCAGCGCGCTCTGTTCGCGGAGCTTCTTCAGCTCGATCGACAGGCGGCGCCGACGTGCCGTGGGTGATCCGGCCATGTGAACCCCGTTCCGTGTAGCGGGTGTTCAGTCTCGCGCCCAGAGGTGTGCTTGCCAATCACTCGGAAGTGGGAATCCCGCCGTGCACATTGCACGAAGGGATTCGCAACCCTCACTCTGGTCGCGAGGCGACAACTCAAAGTGATGCCTCGTGACCCTGCGTGGCTCGTGGGGCGTCGTCAGGACGAGAGGGGTTTTCGTGGGCCAGGAAGCGTGCATGAGGCGCAAGCCGTGGGACCTTGCCTTCACGGCCGAACCGGCGGAGGTGGCCGGCCTGCGCCGGGCCATGCGGGCCCACCTCGGCATCTGGGGTCTGCACGGAGTCGTCGACGAGGCTCAACTCTGCGTCAGTGAGCTGGTGTCCAACGTCATCACGCACGTGGGCCCCGGAACCCCGGCCGTCCTCGCGGTCTCGATGAACGGCGCGCATCTGCGCATCGAGGTACAGGACCCCGACACCCGCGCTCTGCCCACCCTGCTCGACGCGAGAGCCGATTCCGAGGGAGGCCGAGGCATGGCGCTCGTCGACGCGGTGGCCGCACGGTGGGGCGTCGAACTCGGCCCCGACCGCAAGGTCACGTGGTGCGAACTGGCGACGGGACTCACCTCACCGGACGGTCACGTGGAGGACCCCGGCGTGCGGCGGGCCGAGGCACTGTTGGAGCTGTGCGCGGACGAAGGACCACCCTGCCTGCCCGGGACGGGGAGACTGGGCAGGACCGTGGCCGAGGAGTCGGTGATCTCGCTCGTCACGGACCTCCTCCACTGGCTCCGCGCCCACGGCTGCGACGTGGAGAGCGCCCTGGACCGGGCCCGGACCCGCTACGACACCGAAATGGGCGCAGCCGGCGACGAGACGTTCCGAGAGGCGACCGTCTGACGCGGCGACCCTGACGGACCTCCGTCAGCATCCGCGGCGAGCAGAAGTGCATCGTGCAGGCCACCCGACACCCCTGCCCTGGGAGGGGTGGCCAGGCATCAGGGCGACAGGCCACTGCTCGCACACTGCATCCGCGCGGCGGGCCATCATGGATCGAGGAGAGTTGCTTGAAGGACCACAGGAGGTCGGGACCGACACGGAGCATCAGCTCAGTGCCGGTCCCGCCCCCCGCCAGGGTGTCGCAGGGCCGCAGACCGGCCCGAACGTCAACCGGTGACCATGTCCGCGAAGAACCCCAGGTGAGGCTCCTCCGGGGTGCCGACGAGCAAGGCGCGGTCGAGCAGGATGTTGTTGTGCTCGCAGCTCGTCTCGGGGAGCATCACGCAGGCGTGGCAGGCGGCGAGATTCGCCCCGCCGGCGCCGGACACCCCGGTCTCCATGCAGAGCGGATCGGAGGAACACCACTCGGCACGACGAACGGCCGAACGCACCGTGCGGTCCAGGATCTTCGGTTCACCCTGTGCGACGAGACCGCCGAGGCTGCCCGCGGAATCGCTCGTCGCCGTGTAGATCAGTACCCCGGCCATGTCGTCGGCGGCATAGAGGCGCTCCCGCAGGGACGCGGCCGGATAGCCCGCCTCCAGGCTCCACTCGTTGATGAGGATGTGCGCCAGAGTGTGCAGCAGCACCATGCGGGGGGTGACGGGGGAGGGGACGGCTTGGCTTCCGTCACCTGCCCGCTGGTCGAGCACCCGCTGGTGCGCGGTGCGCATCCGCTCCGTCCGGGCCGCCACCGCCGTGGCCTTCTCCCAGGTTTCGAGTCGCTCCTCGTCCAGGCGGACGAAGACCCCTTCACCGCGTACTTCCATGGCCGGGAGCCAGCTCAGAGTCGAGTCGGAGAGAGGCATCTCTTTCGATTCGATCGCCGAATCGGGATCGGCCAGCCGGGTGAACGCCTTCAGGGCGCGCACCTCCCGGAGCTTTTTGACCAGCATCGGGCCGGTGATGCCGAGTGGAGCGAGCACGCTCTGGTCACCCAGCGGGGTCTCACAGATGAACTGCTCATCCCGAGAGTGTTCGCTCTCGTCGTTGCCCGAACGCAGGCGTTCGTACTCCTTGTTGCGAAGGGCGCGGTAGCGGTGGTCGAAGGTGGGGAGTGCCTCACCATCGGGATCCTCCTCGCGCTCCGCGTCGAGCAGTGCCATCACCTCGTCGAGAGACAGGGGACACTGCCCCTTGAAGACGCCCTTGAGGTAGATCCCGACGTGCTCGCGGTTGTCGTACTCGCGCAGCGCGTCCCAGTGCTCGGCGAGCGGATCCGCGTGGCCGTCGCTCCACGGGGGGATGGAGAGCGCAGACTTCAGCACCGGCTGCCAGACGGCGGAGGAACCACGCTGAAGCGTGCGCAGCGGGCGTCCGCATTCCACGGCGGGAGCGGACGTGCCGAGCCACGGCCGGGTGCCCTGACACTTGAGCCCGAGATCCTTCAGTGCGTTCCTCCGGAAGGAGCCCTCCATCGATACCTCGGGAGCCTGCTCACAGGTGCAGGAGACGAGGATCGAGCGGAGCGAGGACGTACGCCCGGACGATCGCAGCCGGAGCTTCCCGCCGCAGCGACCTGCAGCCGTGGCTCCACGCTCGGTCGAGCGGTGGACCCAGTGCCAGTAAGGGAACTCGTCGAGGTGTCCGGCTGCGCACGCGACGACGAAGCGGGAGGGGACGAGGTCGACCTCGCACGTGCCGCAGACGCTCTGCCCCTCCGGCGGAGTGAAGTCACGGTGACGCTGGAGTTCGGTGCACTCCGGGCAGGAGTGCACCAGAGGGAAGCGTCGTACCCGCATGCCGTCCTTGCTGTCGTCGTCGGACGCGGGCGGCAGGCGGAAGTAGCTGACACCGAGCAGGCGGGCCAGACGCCGTTCATGAATGCGTGGTGCCTCGTCGGTCCTCCAGCTCTCCTCGGCGTGGTCCAGGCCCGAGACGATGAAGGACTCGTTGTCGACGGCGATGAGCGACCCGACACCGTAGGTGGTGATGGCCTGGGCACGGCGGACCGCACCTCGGCGGGGCAGGTTGTGGGCGGGGGCTCCGCCCTTGGCCGTGCGACGTTGACGGGCGGGGTGCGGGGTCATCGGTTTCCCTCCATGAACAGGGCGGACTCGGCGTCGACGTCGCGCAGGCTCCACAGCGTGGACCACGCCTCGGCGTCCTCCGACTCGTCGTCGTACGACTTCAGGAGCGAAGGAGCACGATTGCCTCGGCGTGGTTCGAAGAGCAGACCGGGATGGATGTCGGCCTCGTCGCACCACCAGCCGACGAACTCGTCGAAGGCGTCGGCCACAGCGCTCTCCTCCGCCGGGCTGACCGCGCGGACACGACGCAGGAGGATGTCCTTGACCTTGGTCCTGAGGATGTCCTCGTACGACTCGACCCGGCCAGCGCTCTCGTTCGGGCGGGCGTCCGGGATCAGGATGCGGGCGAGGGCCACGACCACCGCGTGCAGGCCCCTTTCACGGGCGCGGGCGGAGAACGGTGTGACGGACGTGGACTCGACCTCGCGGTAGAGGGCCGAGTGAAAGTGCTGGAAGCTCTCGTAGTGGGAACGGTCGCGGGAGCGAGCCGAATTGAGCATGACCGCGACCAGGCCGGGGTGCATGCGGCCGACTCGGCTGGTGGCCTGGATGTACTCGGCCGTCGTCTGCGGTTGGCCCATCACGGCCATGAGGCCGAGGCGGTCCACGTCCACGCCCACCGCGATCATGTTGGTGGCCAGGAGCACGTCCACCGTGTCCTCGCCCGCGTCGGGCAGCCTCTTCTCGATGCCCTTGAGACGGGTCGGGATCTCGCTGGCATCGACACGGCTCGTCAGCTCCGAGTAGTTGGCGACCGAACGGACCGCCACCCCCTCGCGCTCGGCGAGCAGCTCCAGGTAGGCCACCACGTCGTCGTGCACTTGGAGTTCGGCCGCGGAAAGCAGACGAAGGCTGTTGAAGTAGCCGACGAGACTCCAGTACGCGTCGCGCACCTCTTCTTTGGTGTCCGCGTGCTTGGCCCGGTGCAGCAGGGTGGCGTACGTGCGGATCAGCAGGGTGGACTGGCTGGTGCCGGGAGCCAGGAGACCGACGTAGCGGCGGCTCGCCTTCTCCTCGCGGGGTGTCTGCACGGCGAAACACGAGTCGCGGGCGTCCAGGCCAGCGGGAGGGAACTGACGTACCTCACGGGCGAAGAGGTGGAGGCCCTGATCGGCGGCGCGACGGATGGTCGCCGTGGAGGCGATCACCTTGGGCCGGCCGGCGAGAGCGTCCACGGCGGTCTCGTAGAGGCCGGTGAGGGTTCCCAGCGGACCGGAGATCAGGTGGAGTTCGTCCTGGACGATCAGCTCCGGGGGCGGGGTGCGGTCGTTCGGGTCGTCGAGGTTGAAGAGGGCCGAGGTCGCCGGGCGCCACGGCATCGAGGCGAACTTGTCGACGGTGGCGATCACCAGCGTCGGTCGGGTGTCGTACACCGCCTCGTCGATCAGGTGGACGGGCAGGCCGTCGGCGAAGTCGCATCCCGGGCCGGGGCAGCGGACGTACATCCGCTTGACCTCCTCGTCCGCGTCGTAGTTGCGCGCGTCGAGGCGGGTCCCGCACCAGGGGCAGGCGTGCAACTGGACGGGGTTCTCCTTGGCGAGACGCTTGTCGAGGTTCTTGCGCAGCTCGTCCAGCTTCTCGTCGGCCTTGGCCAGCGTGTTGGGAGTCGCCGAGCGACCCACCCACATGCCGACGGAGAACTCCTCGTGGCCCAGCTCGGGCGTGTGGCGTCGCATGTGCTCCATGGCGCAGAGCAGGATCGCCGCTCGCTCGAACTGCTGAAGGGTGAGCAGTCGGAGCGTGTAGCGCATGAGGACGGTCACACCGCCACCGTCCGCACCCTTACGGAGGCGACGCAGGAACGACGTGAGGGCGATCAGACCGAGATAGGCCTCCGTCTTGCCACCACCGGTCGGGAACCACAGCAGGTCGGAGATCTCGCGGTCGTCGTGCTCGGGGTCGTCGATGCCGGCCAGGCAGAGCAGCACGAACGCGATCTGGAAGGGGCGCCAGCGGCCGGCGGCCGCGTCGGGAGCGCCGACACGTCCGCTCCTCACCCAGGCACTGCGGGCACGCTGGTCGGCCATGGCACGGTTCGCCAGTCGGAACGCCTTCATCAGATCGGGCTTGGTCCGCAGCAGTTCTGTGCCCTCACGGATCCGGCCGAGCGCCTCACGGCAGGCCCTCACCTGCTCGCGAGCGGCCTTCTCGTGGTTGCCGCCTTTGAGCGCCTCGGCCTCGGCGGCCTTGCGGTCGATCCACTCCTCGTAACCCGTGGCGAGTTCCTCCAGAGCGGCCAGGACTTCGGTGTCGGGATTCTCCGCCAGTGCGAGCATGGAAAGCGCCGGGCTGTCCATCTCCGGGTTCGAATCGGTGAGCAGTACCTCCACGGACGGCACGAACTGGCTGCGGACCTCGGCGACGGCTGCCGGGACGGTGTCGGTCACGCCGATCGGCGGCGGGGTCCAGTCCCATTCCGCGGAGCAGCCGTGCCCGACGGCGAAGGTCGGTGCGTGGCGGTGCAACAGCCGGCTGGTGGCGATCTCCGGGTCGTGGGCGGACGACGGGGCGGGGCGCTCGACGAACGCGGTGGAGCTGTCGGCGGCCCGTACTGTCAAACCGCACTGGAACAGGGAAAAGGCGTCCTGGAGGTCCCACTTGCCGACCCTGTGCTCGTTGACCAGCGTCACCGTGATCGTGACCGTGCCGGTGGTCGGGTCGGGCCGTCGGACGGTGGCACGCAGTCCGACCCCGTCGTACAGGCTCTCTCGCTTGTCACCGTCGGGCGTCGTGACATCGATCGGGCGGTCCGGCAGGTCGAGTTCCACGCGCCGCCAGTGTTCCTGCTGGTCGGAGACGGTGCGAGCCTCGGCGCGGCGAGGCTCGACCGGGTTGCCGTCCGCGTCGGTGGGCTTGTACACGGCGGCGCGTGCCGAGACCACGATCGTGTCGCTTATGGCCGGGTCCACGGCGAAGGTCAGTCCCATCGAGGACGGACGGCGATCCCCCGCCCGACCGAGTTCCTGCTCGGTGCCGGACTCCTCGACGTTGTCACGGGTCAGCAGTGGCGCGGTGTCCAGGCCGTCCTGCTCGTTGGCCTCCTCCTTCTTCCGTTCCTCTGCCCCCTCGTCCGCCGCCCGCGGGTACAGCACGCCGGTCAGATAACGATCGATCGGCGCGTCCTGGGTGAGCACCTCGTCCCGGTCCTCCGGCTCGGCGTTCTCGGCGGGACCGAGGAGTTCGCGGCGGAGACCCACCAGGAGTTCCTCGTCCCGGACCCGGTAGTGCTCGGAGTGACTTCCTGCCACGTGCGTCATGCGCCCTGCTCCTCGTCGTTGTCGGCCCGCCGGAACTTCCCGATACCGGTGATCCTGGGGACGATCCACACGCCCCGATCACCCAGTCCGGCGTTGCTCCCGGCAGCGGTGCTGCCCGTCACGGTCTCCAGAGTGTCGATCCGCAGGCCGTGGATCTCGTCGGGCCACCAGGGGTCCCACGTCCTGTTCACCTTCTGCACCTGGTACAGCCCCTCACGGAACCACTGCGACGCCTCGCCGATCTCCCGCCCGTCGTGCGTCAGGGCGTACGGCGGGCTCTGCGACTCGCCCATCGGCAGGTCGTGGCGCTTGCGCAGTACCACCGGCTGCCCTGGGCCGACCCATTCCAGGAGGTGGGTCTGCGTGGCCACGGCGTCGCCGTCGTGGCAGGGCGGGTCGTTCCGGCACACGTCGCCCGCCTCGGCGACGATGCCGAACCGGTCGTAGGACCGCCAGCCACCGATGTAGCGCCGGCCGTCGCTCCGCTTTCCCGCCCGCCTGAACTGCGGCAGTTCAGGGGGTGCCATGTAGTACAGGTCGTGGCGGGCGCGCGTCATGGCCACGTAGAGGGCGCGCGCCTCGGCGGGGAGATCCAGCTCGTCCCCGTGCCGCTTGCGCAGTTCCGCGACGGTCGGCGGAGTGAGCACGATCACCCGGTCGAACTCCAGGCCCTTGGCCCGGTGCACGGTCGAGACGACGATCCGGGCGGTCTCCGGGTCGGCCGCCTCGTCGGGGAACCGACCGTCGGCGATCGCACGACGCAGCCGGTCCAGATCGATCACGTTCCGTCCGGGTCCACGAGCGACCCGACGCAGCGTGGTCCACAGGACGGACACATCCGGCTGGAACGGCAGGGGGATCTCCATGAGCAGCGAGCGGAACCGGTCCTCGGTGAGGCCGGTCGCCTCCGTGCGGCGCAGCAACTCGGCGACCCAGTGAGGCACCGGACGCTCTTCGAGCGGACGCCGCAACCGGTGCTCCACATCGTGGGCGTGCAGCAACTCGGAGACCACGAGGGCCTCCCGGTTGTCGCGGGTGAGGATCGCGCAGGTGTCGGTGGAATCCCGCAGACCGACCAGGGTGAACTCGTCGTCGAGGTCGCCCATGGCGTTCACCGGGTCCAGGAGCAGTTCGCGAAGCTCCTCGTAGAGCGTGCCCGCTTCTTCCGGGTCGGTGAGCTGCTGGAGGCGCGGTCCGTGGGCCAGGGCCACCCGGGCCTCCGGCGTGGTGGCGCGGAAGTTCCCGGTCAGCCGCAGCTCCACCAGATCGTCGGGGTACGAGCAGCGCAGCCAGTCGAAGAACCGGTTGATCTCGTCAGCGCGTTCGCGGGGGTCCGCGATCTGGAAGCCGTAGACGGACTGCGCGGCGTCCCCGACGACGGTGAAGCCGCAGCTGTCCTGGTACCGGTCGAGCAGTGTCTCCACCAGCTCGCGGCGCGCGCCCAGCAGGTCCTGCACCTCGTCGATCACGACATGGGCGGGTGGGGCGGCGTCACCGATCTCCAGCGCGCCCTTCTCGACCGCGTGGGCGGCGGCGGTGATCCGCTCGTCGAAGCCGGCCCCCCTCCAGCCACCGTCCGGGTGAGCCCGGCTGAGCACGCCGTAGGCCCAGGCGTCGAAGGTCTGGGCGCGCACCCGGCGGGCCCGTTCCCCGTGTCGGGCGATGCGCTCGCGCAGTTCGCGGGCGGCTGCCCGGGAGAAGGTGAGCACCAGGATCTCCGAGGCCTCCAACGCCTCCTCCTGGTTCTCGTGATCGCACAACGCGTCGAGTCTCCGCACCAGGGTGTGCGTCTTCCCCGCCCCGGCTCCGGCGGTGACCAGGACCCGCGCGTCCCAGGGCTGCTTCACCACGGCCCGCTGCTCGTCGGTGAGCGGAGGGCTGTCCAGGTAGACGTCGGTCACTTGTGGCTCCAGAGGTGCTCGAACTGGGTGAAGGCGAGCCGGGTGTCGAAGTTCTCGATGTTGTCGCTGACGTTGAGGATCAGGCAGGTGGGCTTGCCACCGTTCTTCGGTCCGCGCAGGCCTCGACCGATCATCTGCTGGTAGACGTTGGTGCTGTAGACCGGACGGGCCACGACCACGACACGGGTGGCGGGCGCGTCGAAACCCTGGGTCAGGACGCCGTAGTTGGTGAGGACGCGGATGCGGCCGTCGCGGAAGTCTTCGATGCGCCGGCGTCGGTCCTGGGCGCTGGTGGTCGAGTCCACGGCGGCGGCGGTGACTCCCCGGTCGTTGAACAGGGCGGCCAGGTAATTGGCGTGATCCACGGAGGTCGCGAAGAGCAGGGTCGGCCAGTCCTTCGGAAGGCCGGCGACCTCGTCGACGATGCGGCGACTCCGTGCGTGGTCCTCCGCGAGCCGCTGTTCGGCGGAACGCGAGAGCGTGGCCATACGCTCGGCCTGCTCCTTCTCGTCCCGGGTCAGCTCGATGCTTCCGCCTTCCAGAACGCGGTGCTCCACCTGCGCGAGCATCTCCCACTTCTGAAGGTCGCCGTACGGGTCGCCGGAGGGGAAGACCCCCTCGTCGAGGCGCCTGCCGCCGAAACGGTTGACCAGACGACGGGTCTCCTCCTCGTTGGTGTTGCGGAACGGAGTGGCCGTCAGGCCGAGCAGATGACGTCGGGTTTCGTACTGGGTGAGACCCAGCTTCCCCAGGATGGCGGTGTACCGAGGAGAGATCGCGGTGTGGGCCTCGTCCACGATCACCAGTGCTGCCTCCCGGAGCCATTCGTACTGGTCGGCGTCCAGGCACCGTTCCAGTTTGGCGTCTGTGGCGACGACCAGATGCGGGTGCCCCTCGACGTTCCCGACCTCGTTGCCGCCCCACAGTCGACTGATGGCGAGGGGGCGCTCGGCTCCCACCTTGCTCCATACGAACTTCCAGCTCTGCACGGCCTGTTCGCACAGTTCCTCGGTCTGCGCGATCCACAGCAACGGCCCTTGCAGATCGCCCACCCGCTTCACCCAGCGGATCGCGGCCTCCGCGGTGACGCGCGTCTTACCGGCGCCGGTGGGCAGGGACAGCATGGCCCGCTGCGGAGCCAGCCGGTCGAGCAGCGTGGTGATGTTGCGGACCAGGTCTTCCTGATAGTCATGGAGCCGAGGGAAGTCCCGCGGGCCGTCGACCGTCTCGGAGGCGGGAGGCGACGGCGTCCGGGATCCGGCGAAGGCCATCGGCAGCCCGAGGCTCGACACGAAGGTGACAGCGGCCGAGGAACCTCCATAACCCAGAGGTGCGTTGGGGAACCTGGCCTGGATGTCCCGGGCGTGATGGTGGAGCACCCTGTCGCCGCGCGCGTTGAAAGCCATCTGCGCCACCCGGTGCCCTGACGGTTCCGCACCACCGGTCGCCTCCAGCTCGGCCTCCATCAACCCTTCGGGGAGACCGGAACGCAGTGCCTCCGCACCGATCAGCAGCTCGATCTTGGTGACGACGTCGTCCGCGTCGCGTATGGCCTTCAACGCCGCCTTGGTCTTGCTGTCCCGCGCCATCCGCTCCTGGTTCTCCAGCACCAGTCGGCAGCCCGACGTACCCAGTCCGAGCCTCAGCTCGCGGTCGATCAGGCGGAGCATCGGCTCGGGTTCCAAGGGGACGCGGACCTTGACCGTGGCGCCTTGGCGCACCGCGTCCAACGGGCGGGCCCTGGCGGCGTTCGGCGTCCGGGTCACCTCTTCGAGCTCCTTGCACCGCTGCACCAGGCTGTTGCGATTGCCGCTGTTCAGACGCTGGCGCAGGCCGGGGTACAGCTCCACGAGCGGGACCGGGTCACCGTCCGGAACCTCGCGGGTCTCCCGGGTGATGGCATCGGCATAGCGCTTCATGCCCCACTTCTCGATCATCAACTCGGCGTCCTCGGGGGACGTCACGAGCAGGGCGGGAAGCTGTTCCGCGCGCAATGTTCGGTACTCGGCCGGGCCGACGGCGACGGTGATTTCCTCGTCGGGACGGGTGTCCCAGACTTCGCCGATCCGGCAGCGGGTCAGCGAGCCCTCGGGGAACTCCGCGCCGAATCGGGTGAGCATCACGTAGGTGTTGCCGACGAAGAGGTCGTCCTCGCTCCGCGTCACCTCCGAGAGGAGGTTCTCCCAGCGTTCGGCGGGAACGTCGTCGACCGTGGTGGGAAGGCGCAGCTTGCGGGCCTTCTCGGGAGAGATGTCGGCGACTGGCAGCACGTCGCGGTAGGCGGCGAGCTGGGGCCCGACCGCTTCGCCCAGCGACTTGATCCCCTGGGAGGTGGAGACGGCTCCGTACTTCCTGAGCATCCAGCGGATCGGTGACATCACGGCCTGCCGGGTGCTCGACTGCGCACCGATCTGACGCGTCCAGTTGTCCACCACCGAGTCGTCCGGCAGCGCCTTCAGGAAGGCAGCGCGGGACTCCTTCGAGAGTGACCGGAAGAGGTGCAGGGGACCACCGATCGCGGAACCCTCCACCTTCATCCGGTTGAGGGCCGGGCGGGGAGCCCGCTGGTCCAGGCTCCGCAGATAGGAAGCGTGGACGGCTTCCCGGTACTCCTCGAACCAGTCCTCGCCCTCTGGACGTACCGAACTCGACGGACGCTCACGCAAGCCGATCTCACGGAAGAAGGCGAGATCGTCGGAGTGGAATCCCGTGTCGACGGCGATGCTCGGGTCGCGTTTCGCGTCGACCACCGCACCGGGCAGCATGCAGTCGCGCGCCGGGCGGAACTTCCCGTCCGCCGTCCGCACGCGGAGGGTATCGCGGGCGTTCGGCACGTGCTTGAGCACGGTGTGGGTCAGTCGTCGTTCACCGGCCTGGCGGAACAGGTCCCAGAAGCGCTCCCATTCGGCGCTTCCGTAGTTCTCGAAGCCCTGGTCGAGCACGCTGATGAACCGACCCTCGACGTCGGCCTCACGGATGCCGAGGAGGTTGAGCGCGGTGGCGAGTTCAGGGTCCCGCGCGATCTCGCCGACCACATACACCAGGGACTCGCGTAGTCCGTCCTGGTCGGCGCGGCGATACACCTGTCCGGCGACAGGAGGGACGAGGCCATGCTCCTCGGTGAGCACGATCTTCGCCCTGCGGGCCTCCTCGGCGTACGGCGAACCGGACTTGACCATCTCGGCGAGGATGCGGATCGCCGTCGCGGACGACTCGGCGGTACCGCGCTCGACCAGCGCCTCCAGCCACGCGCGGACATCGGCCCGCTTGTGTCCGGCCGCACCGAGAATGTGCTCGACCTTGCCCGAACGCAGGACGTCCGCCTCGGCGTTCGGGTGCAACCAGTTCGAGGGCCGGCCGGGCGACTCGTGCCACATCCGCAACCAGCGGGCGTTCCGATCCTTGTCGAGACGTGGAGGGACGCGCAGTTCGGTGGGGACGCGCAGCACGCCCTCCTGGTCGGGCAGCGACGGACGGACCGCCGCCCGTTCCCAGATCTCCCGGGTCAGGAACTCGTCGGCCCAACTGATCGCCTCCTTCACACGGCCGGGCAGCAGCGGTAGGTACGCGGCGGGGTCCTCGGCGGGGGCCAGGCCGGGCAGGGAGTCGACGACCAGGGCCGCCGAGACCCTGACCATCTCCTCGTTGAACGCAGAGGAGTCGAGCAGGTTCTGACGGTCCTCGTTGGTCTTCCAGGCACCGTTGAGGATGCCGCTCAGGGACATCTCGTACTTGGTGGGGAAGAAGGACCAGAAGCGCCCCCGCCCCCGCGACTGCGGACTGATGTGCAGCCCGGTCTTCTCGTCCTTCTCCAGCGCGGGCACCGCCCAGGCGAGATCCAGCGTGAGCCGGTCGTGCAGTTCGCCGGCGTCGGACCGGGCCGCAGGGCCCGGCTCGTGGGTGGTGGAGAAGACCCGCCAGTGTGCGCTGACCGTCGGCTTCCCCGTCCGCTCCTCCACCACGGTGTGCAGGTTCCCGGAACGCCGGGTCGTCAGCTCGCGTCGGACGGCCGGGCGAGGCCGGCGATCTTCGAGGACGACCTTGGCCACGTGCGGGGAGAGCAGCTGGAAGCCGAGCGGGAACTCCTCACGGGCCGCACCGGCGATCGTCCGTCCACCGTGCATGTCCAACGCCAGCTTGCCGGCGGCGCCGGGGAGCAGCGGCAGGCGGACGACGGTCGTGGCCCAACCCAGCAGCTCGTCGAGGACCGGGTCCTGAGCGCGCTCGGCGTTCACGTCGAGGGCACGTGCCATGCGCAGCACCGGTGCCTCGAACTGTGCGCCCAGGTGTTCCCGTACGCCCGGCACCGAGCGGATCTTCTCGTACGCCCACTCACGGTCGAAACCGAAGGAACCGGAGCTGCTGAAGAACTGCGGAGCGTCGGTGACCACCAGAACGGATTTCACGCCCACACCGAAACGGCCGATCTGCCCACCGCGCTTGCGCGACATGCTCATGCGGAGAATGGTCTCCGCGCCTTCGGGGGTCACCGGGGTGCCCTCGTTGGCACAGTAGAGGTGTGTGTCGGTGAGGACCACTTGGACGGATCCCCCCGGCTCGGCGGCGATCTCGTCCGCGGCGTTCTGCACGAGTTCGAAGAGCTGGCGGTCTCCGTATCCACCTTTGGTGATCCGCCGCTCGCTGTTGGCGTGTTCCGGAATGAGGCCGGGATCGACCTCGTAGGTCTGCAATACACGAGCGGACTGTTCGAGGACGGTGTGGATGACCGGGGAAGCGGTGGACGACACTGCTGCTGAACTCCTGAGGACGAGGTGGGAGAGGAACACGTCTGGGGGCGGGCCCGCACAGGGGATCGGGCATGCGAGGGCCCCTTGCGGGGTCTTTCAGGTCACGGGGGAGCGCGACTGGTCGGACGTCAACCGGCGTCGACGATTCCGGAACGATCGATCTCGAAGTGTTCGCCGAGCTCTTCGACCGTCATTCCGGCTTCGTCGAGGATGTGCTTCTCTTCCGTGCCGCTGGGTGCCATCGCCCACTCAAGATGGACAGAGTGTAACTCCCTCTGTGAAAAGGGGGCGGAATAATGATTGTGGTGACAGGACTCCACGTCCCCCGTGGGTTCTTGCATGAGTACGACGCCTCCGCCGTTCTTGGTTGGCCCCGCACCAGGATGTCTCGGTGAGGGAGATTCTCGGGGTGGGTCCCGTGGCCGTATCGACATTCTCCGATATGGCTGTTTCAGGCGGGACGACTTTTCTGGTGTTCTGGGTTCAGAACTGTAGGGGGATTCCGCCTGATCGCGCCACCCCATTCCCGGATCCAATTGGATCCCCTCCTCGACGGATTTCATCGAAGGGAATTGGACGAGGGTATGGCTCACCCGTGGCCGCGTGGTTGGCCTTGGTGAGGCTGTTCCAGGCGGGACGGCTGTTCCGACAATATGACTGTAGGGCGATCTTGTCCGACCTCGCCACCCCGATTCGGGAAGCTGCACAAGCGGAATATCGACTTCCGTAAATGCGTGAGGCGCGACGCGGGCGCGCGCCGCTTCCGGTCGCGTCGCGAAAGGTTCGAGACGCTCGCGAGGTGCGCAACTGGGACATTTATTTACTTATTGGTCACTCTTGAATTCCGAAAGGTGCCACCTCGGCATCGTCAATTGCCAGTTGACGTTTGCGGGCGTGTCAAATTAGCCTGCTCGCGTTCATGCGAAGCAACAGAGGGGTGGGTGGTCGTGTGGAGACCGGTGAGGAGTTCGGGCCCTGGTTGTCCCGCCAGCTCGCGCTCACGGGCAAGACGCAGGCGGAACTGGCGGAGGAACTGGGGCTGACCCGGGCCGCGGTCTCCGCGTGGATCACCAAGCGCTCGGTCCCGCGCCCGACCGTCATGGGAGAGATCGCCAAGGCGCTCGGCACGGACCTGGGCACAGTGCACACCCGGACCGCCGACACCCAGGCCGGCCTCCCCGTCACCTGGTACCACCGGCCCGGCTACCAGGACGGTGGACGTGACGGTGGGAACGCCGCGGCCTTCGCCTTCGACGCGGACGTCCAGGTGCTCGCGCGCGAGACCTGCCAGAACAGCCTCGACGAGCGAATCGTGGAGAACGGCCGTCCGGTCCGCGTGCGGTACACCATCCACGAACTCACCGGCGAGAAGCTGGAGGCTTTCCGTTCCGCCATCCTCTGGGACGAACTCCAACCCCACTACTCGGCGGTCTCCGAATCCGCCGCCGATCAGAAGGTCGGGCGAGTCGTCGACGCCGGTGTGCGCGACATGTTCGAAAAAGGTCGCCTCGTCCTCCTCCGTATCGACGACTACAACGCTTCCGGCCTCACCGGTGACGACTACGGCGACGGCAAGTTCGCGGCCGTCGTCCGCCGGCAGTTGGAGAGCCTCAAGTCGGGCCGCGGTGCGGGCGGTTCCTACGGTCTCGGCAAGGCGACGCTCTGGGCGACCAGCGCACTCGGCATGGTGCTGATCAACTCGACGCTCTCCGTTCCGCACGAGGGCCGCACCGAGCGCCGTGTCATCGGACGACTGGAGCTTCCGTGGCGTTCCGTCGACGGCAACCAGTACGCGGGTCCGGCGTGGTTGGGCCGTCCCGATCCCGAGACGCCCGGTGCGGAAGTGGTCCGTTCCTGGTGGGCGGACGAGGAGACGGTCAAGCGTCTCCGCCTCACCCGCGAGAGCGACGAGCCGGGCACTTCCTTCCTGATCGTCGGCGCCCATGACGTGGCGAGCCTCGAACAGGGCAAGCCGGACTCGACCGACGACGAGGACGAGAACGGTAGCGACGACGACGGGACCCGCGACATCCGTGCCATGCACCGACGCCTGGTCGACGCGTTGAGCCGGGACTTCTGGGCGGCCATGACCGGAGGCGGCAGCAGACTCCCGCTGTTGGAGACCTCGGTCTGCACGATGCGCAACGACGACATTGTCATAGAGGAGGAAAAGGTCGACCCCACCGACAAGCAGCCCTCGCGCACCCGGGCGCTGCGTGCCTTCTACGAGGGGGCGACCGTGGACCGGCTCACCGCGGCCGGTCAGGTGGCGCTCCGCACGGTTCCGCTCCGACTGCCCCTGTCGGGAGGTCGCCGTGGCACGCTCGGCACCCACCCGGGAGTGCTTCTGGTCACCGAGGCGGAGGACAAGGACGGCGTGCCGAACCAGGTCCACTCCCTGCGCGGCAACCGGATGACCATCAAGAAGTCCGGCGTCTCCGGGTTGCCGCTGGGCGTCAACTCCTTCCAGGCGGTTCTCCTGGTGGGGCACGCGGCAGGGGAGTCGGCACCCTTCGCCGAGGAGGCCGAGGAGTTCCTGCGTGCCGCCGAACCGCCCGAGCACGACCGTTGGGGGCAGACCGAGGAACTGACCCTCCGTTGGTCGCACAGCGCGCACCACCGCATCGCCAGGTTGACCACCGAGGTCAATGCCGCGGTGAAGGAACTGGTCGTCAGGACTAAGCGTCCCGGGGCGCAGGAGAGTGCCAAGCTGCGCAAGAAACTCACCGTCCCGCGCAAGAGCGCGACGCCCAAGCGTGCCTCCGGGCCGGCCCTGCCGGTTCTGGACGAACTGAACGCCGAGATCGGCGAGAATCGGGAGTGGCGGATCACCGCCGAGGTGAAACTTCCACGCGGCGCCGACGAGTTGCCCGCCATGACACCGGTGGTGCTGGTCGACGTCCGGACGGGCAGTGGCCCCAGGCTCGACTGGGCCGAACTCGTCGCGGTGGAGGGCTGTGAGGTCGAGGACGGCGTGCTGCGCTTCACTCCGCACGCCCGCCGAGCCGTTTTCCGGGGTTCGACCGATCCCACCAGTCACCCGGTCCGTACCGAACTCACGCGACTTGCACTGGAACTCCGTGCCGGTTCAGGGGAGTGAGGCATGAAGTTCTTCTATCCGTACAAGCGACTCAACCGCCCCGTCGCCCTGAGGGTGACTTCGGCCTCCCTGAAGCTGCTCGACGGTACTCGTGACCATCTGGACACCTCGGCGTTCTCCATCCCGCAGCGGACCGTCGCCCTGGGGGTGGCGCAGCACGAGGACTGGTTGTCGGGAAGAATCGGTCTGTCCGCCACCCTTCCTCCCGGTGCCGTGGCTTCCGACGCACCGTGGAGCGACCTGCGGGTTCTGGCGGTGCTCACCGACGGCGACACCAACGTGCGCACAACTGTCGACCTACGTCAGGAGACGCCGGACAGCAAAGAGTGGTCCGGCGAGATCGAGGTTCTCCGCGACGACCACGTGGGACGTGCCGAGCTGACTGTCCTCGCCGTGGCCACGGTCGATGGTGTGCGGGGCAGGACGATTGCCGAGACCGATGCCAACTGGACAGTCGATGTCACCGCCGAGGAGCCGCTCGGCGGCCTACGCCTCGACGTCAAACAGGCGAGCTTCTCCAAGAGCGCGCGGGAATGGCTGCGTCCCTACGCGGATGCCCCCTGGGTCGTCGACACCTCGGGCCGCCTCCCCCTGGTGATGGTCAACACCGATGTGGAGGGATTCGCCGATCTTCTCGGCGGCGAGGCCGGGGGGATGGAGAACAAGGTCCACGAACTGTTGGTGTCCCAGATGGCCACCGACGTGTGGACGGCGGTGTTCCACAGCGCGGTCGGTGACCTGGAGATCGAGCCCGACGGCTCGCCCGTCTTCCCCGTCGACTGGAGGGGGGAGGTGCTGCGGGAGATGCTCCCCGATGTGGAGCCGGGGCTGAGCGCCGAGGAGGCGCTCCGCCGGGTCCATCGTCGCCGGACCGGTGACACGGGATGGGTGGAGCTCCAGACCCGTGTCCACTACGCCGCAGTGCGCCGCGCCGGTGCGCGCCAGGCGCTCGCCGGTGTCCTGCGCGCACTCCAGCAGAACAATCGGGAGAACACTCAGTGATCGAGCAGCCTTATCACCTTCCCGAGCGGCTCGGCCTGCTCTCCGCGACGGCTGCTGACCCCTTCCTCACCGAAGACCTCCTCAAAGGGGTACAGGGGCACGGAGGCGTAGACCTTGCCAAGGTCGTCGAACCCCTACCGGAGGACGACGCCCGCTGGCTCGTGGAACCTCTCCGCGAGCTCATCGACGATGCCCTGCACCAGTTCAGGGACAATCGAACGGACGCTGACGGCTGGTTGGCCCCCCGGCTGCACGCCGCTCTCCGACTCACCCGGCGGGAAGCCGCCGACAGGAGGATCTGGAACCATCTCGCGCTCGCCGTCGCCCCGGACTACGTGGCGTGGCGGCATGCTCCCACGGCCGCACCGGGGCGGTCCGATGTCCGCATCAATCCCGCCCGGTTCAAGGGGTCCCCGGACCGGCAGTGCTTTTCACGTCTGTGGTGGGCAGCGGAGATGTTCCGCAACGGAGCCGACTACACGTCGGTGGTCACGGCTTGCACTAACCAGGACCTGATCCACTACGCGCTGCGCGTGGAGCTCGTCGACCATCGCCCCACCGCGCAGGCTCTGGTCCGAGTCATGGAGCGAGGCGTCGCCGGCACCGGTCGTGAGATCAACGGGCTCATCATGGCCATCAAAGCTGCCGGCGCCACCCTGGTCTACGACGCGCTCGCCCCGGACGAGCCGCGCGACCCCGAGGCGCTCCGCCAGTGGATCGCGGAGGCCGAGTCCGCGCCCCCGGTGCCCCGGCACGACCTGCCCGCCGGACCTGACGAGGAGACCGTCCCGGAGGAGTCGGTGGCCGCGCTCACCGAGTACTTCACGGACCTCTTCGAGACGGCCCCGGTCAGGGGACGCGTGCCTCAGACCTGATCGGGACGGGAAGGGTCACCTGCCGGTGAGCGGGTGGCCCTCCCACTGCCCGTGCTCGCGCACCTTCACCGGCTCGCCGGGTTGCCATGCCTCCAGATCCGCGACGGCCTGTTCCAACCTGGCACGGGCCTCCTCGCCGCTCAGCTCCGGTGCGAGGACATGCAGCAGTACGTGCAGGGCGAGCCGCGGAGGTACGGCGTTGCCGATCTGCTGCGGCTGGTCCTTGCCGCTCCAGGGATACGCGACGGGGAACGTCTGGAGCACGCCCGCCTCGGCGAAGGTGAAACGGTCGAACTCGGGGAGGTCGGTGTCCGTGCCCTTGTGGACCAGACGGTTGCGCGACACTTTCCCCGTGATCGTCGCGGACGGGACGTCGTGGTCGCGCTTGCCGCGCGCACCGGGGTCGCCGCCGGTCCCGTAGTTCGAGACGACGGTGAAGGCCGGCCGGTCCGGCAGATGGGGCGCTAGGCTCCGCGCCTTCTTGAGAGCCGCCTCCATGGACACCCAAGCCGCTTTCGGCGTTCCCTCGGGGCTCTCCTCCGCAGTGTCCCAGAGGAGTGTGTCCGCCAGCTCCGTCGTCGACGATCCCGCGGCAACGGCCAGAGGGCGGTAGCGCTCGTGGGTCTCGGCCACCTCAGGGATGTCGGTCTCGCCGAGTCGGGCCATGAGCACCGCGCGCTTGCGCGTCTGCGGAACCCCGAACGCCTCGGTGAACATCAGCTGCGTCCTCGTCCGGTAGCCGAGGGTGGTGAGCACCTCGGCGTACTTCTCCCACACCGGCATCACGGCGGGAACCTGCTCCAGGACGACTGCCTCATAGGGCTTCAGCCCCGGACGTCGGCTCCGCTCGATCACCCACCACAGCGGTTGAAGGACCAGTCCTGTCCGTTCGTCGCCCAACTCTTCGAGCCTGGCCTTGAGGTCGTTCAGCCTCACCCCCAGGGCGCTGTACTCCTCGATCAGATGCTCGAGGTCCGCATTCTCGAGCTCGAGTTCTCTCGAGGCCCTGAGCGCCTTCAGAACGCTCTTGATCTCTTCCGGGGAACTGCCGCGCTCCTGGAGACTCTTCTTGATCGCCTTGCGCTCCACGGAACGGAGGGCCTCGACCTCACGCTTCTCGTCCTTGATCTTCTCCGCCTCGGCGGCCTTTTCCTTCAGCTCCTCGGAGATCTCCCGCCAGACACCGGAGATGCTGTCCCACTCCGCTTCGTCCGTTTTCGCGACGGCGTGCAGGCGCTCGATGTACCCCAGCACGTCGTCCAGCGCCCTGCGCCCGGCGCCGTGCCCGGCCACGGTGAAGGTCTGGCAGGGAGGCCCCCCGGTCAGCACCTGGGCATGGGGGAAATGCGCAGCGGAGTATTCCCTCACGTCGCCGTGGAAGGTGTCCATCCCTGCTGCGCTGCGAGTGGCGCACGCGTCCTTGTCCCACTCGATGCCGGTGACCTGGTGGCCCAGGACGTCCGCAGCCACATCCAGCCCACCGGGCCCCGCAAACAGATCCACGATGCGGAAACTCACAGGTCGGGCGTCTTTCTTCTCGATGTGGCTCATGGGCGTGAAGTTTAGCCGGCGCTGCGAGGTGCGTACGGACTGTCTGCCCCACGTACCGGGGAGGAACGCAGAGCGGTCGCGATGGCGGTTCCGAGCGCCTTTCCCACCGGCGGAGGAGTGGCATGACCGATCTGCCTGTACCGAGCCGTCTTCCGTCCCGTGATGTGCCACTCCGTAGGGAACGACTGCAGGAGGGCCGCCTGGTCCACCGTGATTTTGATCATCTGCGACGGATCGTCCGACCGCGGCCACTCGTAGTCCGCTCCAGGTACCTCGTCCGCCATCGCCCCCGCGTTCACCCCCATCCGCGCCCAGGCCCGCTTGGTGCCGGACGGGCCGAGGTCCGCACCGCCGCGATTGTCCGAGCCGCCGACCAGAGTGGGGGCGACGGTCGAGGCCTGGGCCGCCCAGTCCTCGGCGTCACGCCAACCGCGGGCCTCCATGGATCGGAGCAGTGCCTGACCGACCGGCACGTGCTCCCTCACGGTCGGCTCGGGCGGGGCGAAGCCGTGGAACCACTCCTCTTTGAGAGCCACGAGAATGCCCTGCCTGCGTTCCTGTGGCACGCCGAAGTCGGCCGCGTTCAGCACGAACCAGCAGAACCGATAACCGAGATGGACGAGTTCCTTCTGGATGAAGTCACGAATGTCGGCGTACGCCGGTGACTCGACGAGAGCGGGCAGGTTCTCCAGCAATAGAGCCCGCGGCTGAATCGAGTGGACCAGGTAGATCGTGGCCGTGAGAAGTTTCAGTTCCTGGTCGCTGTCCGTACGTCCCACCGCGGCCGAGGACTTGACCCTAGGCAGACCGGCCGACAGCAGGTCGACGTCGAAGACCTCCGGGTGCTCGTCCGGAAGGAAGTCGAGCAGGTCTTCGCGGACCACGTTCCAGTGCGGACGGTTGGCCAGGAGCGTCTCGCACGCCTGGTGCTTGCTGTCGAGCAGGAGCACCGGCGAGAAGCCTGCGCTCTCCAGCCCCGACGCCAGGCCGCCGGCCCCCGCGCAGACATCCACGAAACCCAGCCGGTCAGTCATCCACTCCCTCTGCGTCCTGTGCGCGGCCCGACAGTCGCGTGCTCCCCTTGCGGTGCCCTCGACGCTGCTTCTCCAGGTCGACCGCAGCACGTACCGTCGCCGCCACCTCGTCGGGCGGTATGTGTTCCCAGAACCGCAGCACCGTCCAGCCCTGGGCGGCGAGGTGTTCGGTGGTCTCCTGGTCGCGGGCCATGTTCCGGTCCAGCTTCGTACGCCACCAGTCCGCATTGGCCTTCGGACGCGTGGCGTGCTGAGGACAGCCGTGCCAGAAGCAGCCGTCGATGAGGACCGCGACCTTCGCCCGGGGGAAAGCCACGTCGATCCGTCTTCGCGGCATACCGGGGACCGGATACTCCACGCGGTAGCGCATGCCAGCCGCGTGGAGCAGTCGGCGTACGGCCAACTCGGCACTGGTGTCCTTGCTCGCCTGTCTGCGCATGCGGGCCGAGACGCCGGGTGAGGAGGGCGTCACGCTGTTCACTGTCGTCATGCCTCACGAATGCACGTCGTCACGGTCGATGATCTTCTTCTTCCGCCCTGGTCGCGGCAATCGCGCATCCAACATGACCGGAGTACCAGGTCGGCAGTCCTATGCTCCCGCCCCGTGACACTCCCCATAAGCCTTCTGCGACCCGCACCAGCAAGAAGCCCCCCGCTGAGGCGGCCAAGCCGCCGCCCGCCCCCGCGCCGCCAGCGTCGTCGCGTACTGCGGCAGCAGGTCGGCGTCCCCCGGAGAGGTGCCCTCCGAGGCCGCGAAGGCCTCGTACGACGGGACCGTGCCCGTCACGATGCCCAGGTTGGCCGTGCCGGAGGCGGCCAGCTCGCGCAGGGATGCCTCTATCACCGCGAGGTGGGTCTCGTGGGACGGGTACTCGGTCGCGAGGGTGGGGTAGGCCGACAGCAGTTCCGCCAGTTCGCCCGCCGGCCAGTGCAGGACCGCCACCGGGAAGGGGCGGGACAGGGCCTCCCGGAAGGTGCCCAGTTCGGCGCGGAGGCGGGAGATCTCGGCCTCCAGCTCCAGCGGGTTGTCGGACCCGAGGGACCAGACCCGCTTCGGGTCGTGAAGTTCGTCCAGGGAGACGGGGGACGAGTTCACGGCGTCGGCGAGGCTGTCCCAGTCGTCGTGGGCCGCGCCCAGCATCCGGCGGACGCGGTGGCGGCCGAAGAGCAGGGGGTGCGTGGCGTACGGCGGCTCCGGTACGTCCGTCAGCAGCAGCCGTGCCGCCTCGGTGAACGTCGCCTCCGCCGCCTCCAGCTCGTCGTGGGCCTCCAGGGACTCCGCGACGATCACCCAGGGGGCCGGGTCCCGCGGGGCGGCCGCGCGGATGCCGTCGATGATCGCGCGGGCCTCGGCCTCGTGGCCGTACTCCCACAGGTTCGAGGCCTTGAGGGCGCGGACCAGGTGCGGGGCGTCCAGGCCGGCCGGGGACGACAGCAGGCGGTCGTAGAGGGTGGTCGCGGCGGGGCGGTCGCCGGACAGTTCCAGGTGGGCCGCGGCCTGGACGAGCAGGGCCTCGGTGTCCTCGGGATACAGGCCGGCGGTCCGCTCCAGGCGTGCCGCTTCGGCGGTGTGGTCGACGTTCTCGGCAGGCGTGTCGGGGCGCATGGGTGACACCGTACTGCCGACCGGTGACGAAGAGGAGAGAGCCGCAGGCCAGGGGGCCGGGGCGGGGAGGCCTGCCTGCGGCCCGGGGCGCCGGGGAGGGGGCGCCCCGGGATTCCCCGGCCCCCCTACACCGTCACCCCGTCCACCTGGAGGGTCTGCACCGCGCCCGCCGCGAACGGCACGCTGACCGCCTTGCCGGACAGGTACGTGTCCGAGCGGGCCGTGTACAGGTCGCCGCCGCCCGAGGTCACCGTGTTCCAGCGGGGGACCAGGCCGCCGGAGCCGCCGGTCACGGTGGTGAAGCGGGAGAGGTCGAAGGTCAGGGTCTGGGCCGACGCGGAGGTGTTGGCGGCGACGATCACCAGGCGCCGTGCGGCCTTGTCCAGCGCGGCCACCGCGTAGCCGACGCCCGTGTCGAGGATCGTCATACCGGGGCGGATGTGGCGGCTGAACTGGGCCATCACGTAGTACTTCGTGGTGACCGCGCCGGGCTGGAGGGTGGCCGCGTCGTACGCGATCATCGCCCAGTTCGTCGACGGGTCCATGACCTGCCAGTACACCCAGGCCGTCGGGTGCAGCCAGCGGAAGTCGTAGAGCAGGTTGCTCGCCATGGACAGGCCGGTGCCGTCGTTGTCGCCGGTCTCGGAGTTCCACAGGGACTTGCCGGACGTCGTGACCACGTCCGTGTGGAGGAGGTCCCGGCGGCCGCCCGAGCCCTGGTAGCCGTGCACGTTGACCCGGTCCACCAGGGCCTTCGTGGACGCGCCGAAGGAGTTCCACGTCGCGCGGGCCAGGTCGTAACTCGTCTCGTCCGAGGCGGAGATACGGGTGCCGGTCAGGCCGCGCTTGTCCAACTCGCTGCGCAGGTGGGGCAGTACGGCCGCCTGGACGCCGGCGTCCATGTGACAGCCCTCCTGGGTGCCGGTCGCCGTCCACCATGACGAGGAGGGCTCGTTGAAGGGGTCGACCGTCGCGAAGTCCACCCCCCAGTTGTTCTTCGCGTGCAGGGCGACGGCGGCCAGGTGGGAGGCGTGCCGGCGGTAGTTCCAGGACTGGAGGTTGTTGCCGCCGCCCGCCGCGCCCGAGGGGTTGTGGTTCAGGCACATCCACCACATGGGTGAGTTGGCGAACAGTTCGGTGGTCGCGCCCCGCGCGGTCGCCTTCGTCAGCATGGCCCGCTGCTTGGCGTCCGCCGACCAGTTCCACGCCGAGGAGGCGGGGTCCTCGTTGTTCCAGTCCTGCCAGAAGCCCTCGATCTGCTTGAACGCGGGGATGTTGGGGGAGACCGCCATCGACTCGCCGCCCACGCTGTTCCAGCTGCACGCGCCCAGGTTGTAGCGGGCGATGTTCATGCCGAGGCCGGGGAGCGTCCGGCCGCCGTAGGCCACCGACCTGGTCGTGAAGAAGATGTCGGCGAAGTCGTCGCGGGCGCCGAAGACGTTCGCCCACCAGGCGAGGGAGGTGCCCCAGCCCTCCCACGTGCCGTAGCTCGTCGACGGGTTGACGCCGATCGTCGCGTCGGCGCGGGCCGTGCCGGCCGCCAGGCCGGTGCCGAGGAGGGCGCCGCCGGTGGCGGCCAGCAGGGTTCTGCGTCGGATCATGACTTCTCCGCTTCACTCGACTGAGGACGTGCCGGTCGTCCCGCCGGCGGCGTCCGTGAACCGAGGACAGGGGGCCGGCCGTCCCGGCCGGGGTCCGTCACTCGTGGCTCGTGCGGGGACGTGAGTGCGTGCGCGCGTCACGAAGCATCGGGGGCGGCGCGTGGTGTTGTCGAGAGTTCCGACAGCCCTTTCTCAAACCCGCGGAGGAAGGTTCGACGGGGCGAACAGGTCCGCACTCATGGGCGGTTGACCGACCGGGCGCCGCCCCACGGCCCGGCCCGTTCGGGTATAACCGAACAAGGACGGCGACGTGAACAACGACGTGAACAGAAGGGGCCACGGTGATCCGCGCCATGCTCGACACCCCCCTCCTGCGGCGCCCGCCCGCGGTCGCCCTCCTCCTCACCGTTCTCGGGCTCGCCCTGATCGACGCGGGCAGCCTCTCCTCGACCGTCGCCCTCGCCGCGACCGCCGCCGCGGGGGCCGCCCTCGCGCTCTGCTCGCTCGTCGCCGCGCGCTGCGCTCCCGCCGTGCCGCGCACCCGGGTGCGGACGGCCGTCCGCGACCGCGACCGCCGTACCGCCTTCCTGCCGCAGCGCGATCCCGACGCCTCCGGACGGCCCCGGCCCAGGGCACCCGGACACGCCCTCCCGACGGCCGTCGCGTAGGGCACCCACGTCACCACCCGGGCCACCACCCGGGTCACATCGCTGACCACAGCGTGCCCCCGCGCGGGCCGTCATGCCGCCGTATCCACGTCCCGGCACGACGAGACCCCTGGAGGGCTCCGCACCCATGTCCGTCTTCCCTGTCCCCTCTGTCTCCTTCTCCGTCTTCGTCCACCTCGTCGAGCGGTTCGCCGACCTGCTCGAACCCCTCTTCCACGCCTCCGCGGCCGCCGCCGCGATCGTCCTGTTCACCGCGTTCGTACGGCTGCTCGTCCACCCCCTGTCACGGGCCGCCGCCCGCGGTCAGAAGGCGCGGGCCGCGCTCCAGCCGCGCATCGCCGAACTGCGCGGCAAGCACACCCGCGACCCGGAGAAGCTCCAGCGGGCCGTGCTGGAACTGCACGCCCGGGAGCAGGTGTCCCCGCTGTCCGGCTGCCTGCCCAGCCTCCTCCAGGCGCCCGCCTTCCTCCTCCTCTACTACGTCTTCTCGCACTCCACGATCGGCGGCGAGACCAACGGCCTGCTCACCCACCGGCTCCTCGACGCGCCCCTCGGCGACCGCTGGACCGACGCCCTCGCCGCCGGCGGGGTGTTCGGCGGGGCCGGACTGGTCTACCTGGCGCTGTTCGCCGTCGTCGCGGCCGTCGCCACCGCCGGCTACCGCCTCGCCCGGCGCGCGACGGCCGTGAACGCGACGGCCGTGAACCCGGCGGCGGGCGGGGAGCAGGTGCCCGGCCTGGGCGCGGTCACCAGGGCGATGCCGTTCCTGTCCTTCTTCACCCTCGTCACCGTCGCCGTCGTACCGCTGGCCGCCGCGCTGTACGTCGTCACCAGCACGGCCTGGAGCGTGGCCGAGCGGGCGCTGCTCCACCGGTGACGGGCCCGTGGGGCGGACCCGTCGTGGCGGTCCAGTACGTGAACCGGGTCTTGCGGAGTGGACGCGCAGCTTGGACGATCGATCAGTCCTCCGGCGGCCGCACCCGTCGGCGGGCGCCCGCGAGCGAGGGAGACTGTGATCATGAAGCTGCTGCGAGTCGGTACGGCGGGCGCGGAGCGTCCCGCGCTGCTCGACGCCCACGGGACCCTGCGGGACCTGTCGGGCCTCGTGGACGACATCGACGGCGCCCTGCTCGCCGACGCCGACGCGCTCGGCCGGATCCGCGCCGCCGGCGAGTCCGGCGAACTGCCCGCACTGGACGCGGCCGGGCTGCGGGTCGGCCCGCCGGTCGGCCGGATCGGCAAGGTCGTGTGCATCGGGCTGAACTACCACGACCACGCCCGCGAGACGGGGTCCGCGGCGCCCGCCGAGCCCGTCGTCTTCTTCAAGGCGGCGGACACGGTCGTCGGGCCGTACGACACCGTGCTCGTGCCGCGCGGGTCCACGAGGACCGACTGGGAGGTGGAGCTGGCGGTCGTCATCGGCCGTACCGCCCGCTACCTGGAGTCGGCGGCGGAGGGGCTCGCGCACGTCGCCGGGTACGCCGTCGCGCACGACGTCTCCGAGCGGGAGTTCCAGATGGACCGGGGCGGCACGTGGGACAAGGGGAAGAACTGCGAGACGTTCAACCCGCTCGGCCCGTGGCTCGTGACGGCCGACGAGGTGCCCGACCCCCAGGCGCTGGGGCTGCGGCTGTGGGTCAACGGCGAGCTGAAGCAGGACGGCACGACCGCCGACCAGATCTTCCCCGTGGGTGAAGTCGTCCGCTACGTCAGCCAGTTCATGGTGCTGTACCCCGGTGACGTCATCAACACGGGGACGCCGGCCGGGGTCGCCTTCGGGCAGCCCGAGCCGAAGCCGTACCTGCGGGCGGGGGACGTGGTCGAGCTGGAGATCGAGGGCCTGGGGCGGCAGCGGCAGGAACTCAAGGACGCGTGACGCTCCGCCGGGGGCGGGGGAGACGGGGTGATCGGTCGGTGCGGGTCGTCCCCGGCCGGTCGCGTCCGCGGGGCGGAGCCGTACCCCGGCTCCGCCCCGCGCCCCGTGACGTGCCTCAGCGCAGGTCCAGGTCCTTCTCCAGGAACTGTTCCAGGGCTTCCACCACGAACCGGTGGTCCTCCAGCTGCGGCAGGCCCGAGACCGTCACCGCGCCGACCACCCCGACGCCCTCGACGGTGATCGGGAAGGAGCCGCCGTGGGCCGCGTACGTGTCGGGGTCCAGGCGCGAGGACTCCTCGAACGTCGTGCCCTTCGCGCGGTGGCGCGAGCCCACCAGGTAGGACGAGGCGCCGTAGCGCTCCACCACCCGGCGCTTGCGCGCGATCCAGGCGTCGTTGTCGGGGGCCGAGCCGGGCAGGGCCGCGTGGAAGAGCTGCTGGCCGGCGCGGTGGATGTCGACGGCGACCGGGGCCTGCCGTTCGCGGGCCAGCTCCACCAGCAGCGAGCCGAGCGCCCAGGCGTCGTCGAAGGTGAACCGCCGGAACACCAGACGGCGTTCCTGCGCCTGCAACTCCTCCAGGGTGGGAGCGATCTCCGGGGTGAACCTGGGGGTGATCTCGTGGGTCACAGCGACACCGCCACTCCGTCTCGTGCCGAACGGCGGGCCGCCTCCAGGACGTCGAGCGCGGCGGCCGCCTCCGCGGCGGTCACCGGGTTGGGACCGCCGTCGGTCAGTGCCTTCGCCACCGCAGCGTAGTAGGCCGGGTAGTCGCCGGGCAGGGTCCGCACGGCCCGTCCGCCGCCGGTCGGCGGGGACTCGCCGGAGCCGACGCGCCCCCACAGTTCCTCGGGCTCCTCGCCCCAGCCGGCGCCGGGCCGCCTGCCGTCCCGCAGGGCCGCCTCCTGCGGGTCCAGGCCGTACTTCACGTAGCCGGCCTTCGAGCCCAGCACCCGGAACCGCGGGCCGAGCTGGGCGGTCGTCGCGGAGGCGTAGAGGTGGGAGCGGACGCCGTTCGCGTGGGTGAGCGCGAGGAACGTGTCGTCGTCGGTCTCCGCGCCGGCGCGGCGGACGACCGCCTCGGCGTAGACCTGCGTGACCGGGCCGAAGAGGACCAGCGCCTGGTCGACGACATGGCTGCCGAGGTCGTACAGCAGACCTCCGATCTCCGCCGGATCGCCGGACTCCCGCCAGCCGCCCTTCGGCTGCGGCCGCCACCGCTCGAACCGGGACTCGAAGCGCCACACGTCGCCCAGCGCGCCCTCGGCGAGGAGGGAGCGCAGGGTGAGGAAGTCGTTGTCCCAGCGGCGGTTCTGGAAGACGGAGAGGAACAGTCCGCGCCGCTCGGCCAGGCCGGCCAGCTCCCGCGCCCCGGCGGCGGTACCGGCGACCGGCTTGTCGACGACGACCGCGAGGTCCGCTTCGAGGGCGGTCCTGGCGAGCGGCACGTGCGTCCTGTTCGGGGACGCGACGACGATCAGGTCCAGGTCCCCGGAGCGGGCGAACAGCTCGTCGGGGGTGCCGGCGACGCGTACGTCCGGGAACTCGGCGCGGGCCTGCCCCCGCCGCTCGGGGTTCGAGGTGACCACCGTGTCGAGGACGAGGCCCTCGGTGGCGGCGATCAGCGGGGCGTGGAAGACGGAGCCGGCCAGGCCGTAGCCGATCAGGCCCACGCGGAGGGGGGTACCAGTCATGCGACCTACTTTCGCAACGCTGTTGCCAAAGTGCAAGCGCGGGGGAGAATGGGCGCGTGGACAGGACGAACGGCGGCACGGCAGGCGGCAGGAGCGGGGCGGGCGGCCTCGACGGCCCAAGTGGCCCCGGCGGCCCAAGTGGCACTGGCGGCTCAAGCGGCACCCGCGGCGTGAGCGGCGCGACGGGCGGCGCCGTCGGCGCGAATCTCCTCGCCGTGCGCAGTCACAACGCCGCGCTCGTGCTCGACCTGCTGCGCACGGCCGGACCGGACGGCATCAGCCGGCTCGAACTCGCCGAGCGCACCGGCCTCACCCCGCAGGCCGTCAGCAAGATCACCGCCCGGCTGCGGGAGGAGGGCCTCGCGGCGGAGGCCGGCCGCCGCGCCTCCACGGGCGGCAAGCCGCGCACCGTGCTGCGGCTGGTGCCGGCGGCCGCCCACGCGGTCGGCGTCCACCTCGACCGCGACGAACTGCGGATCGTCCTCACGGACCTCGACGGGAGCGTGGTCAGGGAGCGCCGGGGCCCGCTCGACCTGGGGGCCGGGGCGGAGGCGGTGCTGGGGGCGGTGGAACGGGGCGTCGCCGAGACGGTGGGGCAGGGGCGGAGGCACGGGCGGGAGCAGGAACAAGAGCAGCAGCAAGAGCAGGAGCGGGAGCAGGAGCGGGAACAAGAGCAGGGGCAGGTCTCGAGGCTGCTCGGTGTCGGCGTCGCCCTGCCGGGTCCGCTCGACCACACCCACGGCGTCCTGCACCGCGTCACCGGCTTTCCGGAATGGGACGGCTTCCCCCTGCGGGACGCGCTGGCGCGGCGGCTCGGCGTGCCGGTGGTCGTCGACAAGGACACCAACGCCGCCGCCCTCGGCCTCGCCGTCGCCGGCGAACGCGGTTCCTTCGCCTACCTCCACCTCGGTACGGGGCTCGGCGCCGGCCTGGTCATCGACGGCAGGGTGCACCGCGGGGCGCGCACCGGCGCCGGGGAGTTCGGCCACCAGGTCATCCAGCTGGACGGACCGCCTTGCCCCTGCGGCGACCGCGGCTGCGTCGAGGCGCTGTGCCTGGCGGCCATCGGCCGGGGTGACGTGGCGGAGGCGGCCCGGGTGCTGGGCGCCGCCGCCGCGAACCTCGCCGGTCTGCTCGACATCGACCAGGTCCTCCTCGGCGGTCGCACGATCACCGCGTCTCCGGACCCCTTCGTGGCCGGAGTCGCGGCGGTCCTCGCCGCGCGCGCCGTCCGGGAGGGCTCCCCGGACCTCGCCGTACCCGTACGACTCGCGCCCGGCGGGTCCGACGGCTCCGGCGGCCCGGCCGGGGTGGCGGAGGGCGCCGCCCACCTGCTCCTGGGGCCGGTGTTCGGGCGGACGGACGTATGAGGGGAGCCCGCCCCTCCGCTGTCCGCCCCCTCCGCCGAACGAATGCATTCGCACGGCCGTACGGTGCGGCGGCCCCCGTCCGGCACCTCCCTGCGGCAGGCTCACGTGTTCATGCGACTGTGCACGCCCGTCTCCCTCTGCCTCGCCGCAGCCGCCGTTCTGCTGCCCGGGCCCGCCTCCGCGGAAGCCGTGCCGAGTTGTGCCGGGGCGGACGCGGGGGACTTTCCGCTCACCACCCGGCTCCACGGCGGGCCCGACTCCTACCGTGCCGGGGGCGGCTACGGCACCTGGTTCATCGACCTCACCAACACCACCCGCCGCACCTGCGCCGGCGTGCACCCGGTCGTCGTCCTCGTCGACTCCGCGCACGCCCTGAAGCCGGCCCAGGCCCACCTGGAGTTCTACGCCGACGGTCACCCGCACCCCGTCCGCTTCGAGACGACCGACGAGGACGAACTCGTCGGAGCACTCGCGGACGTCCCCGGCGCGACGGAGGAACCCGCCGGGCCCGCGGAGCGCCCGGCCCCCTTCCCCGGCTTCACCGTCCCCCCGGGCCGGACCCTCACCGTGAAGCTGCGCCTCTCGCTCACCTCGGACGCCGTGCCCAACCAGGTCACCGCCAACGCGGCGGTCGTCCAGCGCCAGGGCGACGACGGCGAGTGGGTCGGACAGTCGAACGACTACCGATTCGCCATCGAGACCGGGACCGCGACCGAGCCGGAGCCGGAGCCGGAGAAGGAGACGGAGAAGGAGAAGGAGGGCGAGTCCGAGCCCGACCGCCCTCCCCGCTCGACCTCCACCGCTTCCGCCCCCACCCCCACCCCCACCTCCACCTCCACCTCCACCTCCGCCCCCACCTCCGCCCCGACCTCCGGCACCTCCCCCTCCGCCCCGCCCTCCCTCGCCGACGAGGCCCAGGAACTGGCCCTCACCGGTCTCTCCTCCCCGGCCGGTGCCCTCGCCGTCACCGCCGCCCTCCTCGCCACGGGCGCCGCCCTCGTCGTGCTCCGCAAGCGCCGCTGAGGGGTCGCCGAGGGGGCGCCGGGGCGCTGCTGCGGCCTCGCCGGGGCGTCGCCCGGTTCACCTGGTGATCGGCCGGGTCCGGATCGCGCGGTCCTGACTAGGCTGGGTGCGTCGGTACGCCGTGGTTCCGGCGCCCCGCACCGCCCGTACGCACGCCAGGAGACGCACCACATGGCAGACCGCAAGCCCATCGAGTCGTGGCTCACCGACATGGACGGGGTGCTCATCCACGAGGGCGTCCCGATCCCCGGCGCAGACTCCTTCCTGAAGAAGCTGCGCGAGTCGGGCCGGCCCTTCCTCGTGCTGACGAACAACTCGATCTACACCCCGCGCGACCTGCACGCCCGGCTGCGCCGCATGGGCCTGGAGGTGCCGATAGAGAACATCTGGACCTCGGCCCTGGCCACCGCCCAGTTCCTGGACGACCAGCGGCCCGACGGTTCGGCGTACGTCATCGGCGAGGCCGGTCTGACCACGGCGCTGCACGACATCGGCTACATCCTCACCGACCACGAGCCGGACTACGTCGTCCTCGGCGAGACCCGCACCTACTCCTTCGAAGCCATGACGAAGGCGGTACGGCTGATCAACGACGGCGCCCGCTTCATCTGCACCAACCCGGACGAGACCGGTCCCTCCACCGAGGGTCCGCTGCCCGCGACCGGCGCGGTGGCCGCGCTGATCACCAAGGCGACCGGCAAGCAGCCCTACTTCGCGGGCAAGCCCAACCCGCTGATGATGCGCACGGGACTGAACGCGATCGGCGCCCACTCCGAGACCAGCGCGATGATCGGCGACCGCATGGACACCGACGTGCTGGCCGGCATGGAGGCCGGGATGCAGACGTTCCTGGTGCTCACCGGCCTGACCCGGCCCGAGGACGTGGACGGCTTCCCGTACCGCCCGTCACAGGTGGTCGACTCGATCGCGGACCTCGTCGACCGGATCTGAAACCTGCCACCGGGCGGAAACGACCCGGACGGAGCAGCGGTGCCCCGCTGGAGATGCGGGGCACCGGCGCGAGGGGGAGCCTCCAGGTACTGGGAGGTTCACGATGGGTTCACTGAAAGTCACACTCTGTGCGGGCGTCGCGGTCGTCGCCGCGACCCTCACCCCGACGGCGTACGCCACGAACCCGGCAGGCGGAGTCTCCGTGACCCCGTCGACCCCGGCCCCCGGCGCCGAGGTCGCCCTCGAGGTCACCGGCTGCTCGGGGAAGAAGGCCACCGCGGAGTCCGAGGCGTTCGTCTCCGACGCGCACCTGGTCGGCACGGGCGGCCCGGGCGGCTCGCTGTCCGGCGAGACCCGGATCCGCACCTCGCTCGCCCTCGGTTCCTACCGCGTGACGATCGTCTGCGCCGACTTCGAGGTCAAGGGCGCGATCAAGGTCGTGGCGGCCACCGCCCGGCCGGCCGCCCCCGCGTCCCCGGTCGCCCCGGTCCAGGCGGGCGGCGGAGGCGCGGCGCCCCTGGCCGCCGCCGACGACTCCCGCGTGGAGGGCCCCGGCCTCGCCCACGCCGTCACCGGTCTGCTCCTGGCCGGAGCCGCCGCCGTCGCCGTGCTGCTGCGCGGCACCCGCCGCCGTGGGACGGAATGACCATGTCCGAACGGGAACACGGCTCCGGGCGACTCCTCATCGGCCTGGCCTGGGCGCTGCTGCTGCTCGGCCTGTGGCTGTGGGGCCGCGAGGTGACCGACGTGCGGCCCGGAGCCGTCGCCACCGCCACGGGTGACGTGGCCGCGGTCGGCCGGCCCGCCGCCGCCGGGCTGCCGCCCGCCGCCCGGCCGCTGGCCGCCGCGCTGCCGCAGCGCGTGGACATTCCGCAGCTGGGCGTGCAGGCCCCGGTCGTGGCCCGCGGCCTGGACGCGCAGGGCGCGATCACCGCACCGCCCTACGACCAGGCGGGCGTCGTCGGCTGGTACGCGGCCGGGGTGAAGCCCGGCGCCGCCGGTACCGCGCTGATGGTCGGCCACGTCGACACCGAGACCCGCCCCGCGGTCTTCCACAAGCTGAGCACGCTCGCGGCCGGCGAGACGATCCGGGTGGTCCGCGACGACGGCAAGGTCGCCGAGTTCACCGTCGACGACGTCGCCGTGGTCCGGCGCGACGGCTTCGACGCCCGCCAGGCCTACGGCACCCGTGAGTCGGGCCGCGCCGAGCTGCGGCTGATCACCTGCGGCGGCACCTTCGACCGGGCGAGCCGCAGCTACACGGCCAACGTGATCGTGTCGGCGTACCTGACCGGCACGGCGCCCTGACCAGCGTCCTGAACAGCAGAAAGCCCCTCGCTCGCGCGAGGGGCTTTCTGCTGTCTGTGCGCCGCCAGGGACTCGAACCCCGGACCCGCTGATTAAGAGTCAGCTGCTCTAACCAACTGAGCTAGCGGCGCCTGCTGACGACGTTAACTCTACATGACCTCCGGGGGTGCTCCGGACGCCCGGGCGACCCCCCGGACCTGCCCCGCACCCCCCGGGAGGGGCCCTGCGTACATCATTCGGACCGTCAGCATGCGCATCGGCAAGGCAGTTGGTGAAGACTGGCGAACGTGCACAGTCGCGGACATTTCCATCTGCAATGTGAGGGGAATCGCATGGTCGCTCCGGTGTTCGAGGAATTCGATCCCGCGAGCGACTGCGAATGCCCCGGATGCGTCGACCGGAGGCGGGCCGCAGCGGCGTCCCGGGCCGCCGGAACCGGCGGCCGCCCGGCCGCCCATCGCGCCGTCGTCGTCGCGGCCGCGGCCTCCGCGGTCCTCGGAACCGGTCAAGCGGCCCCCGCCCTGGCCGCCCCGCAGCAGGCCCCCGACCGGCCGGGGGCCCCCGCGGACGACGGGCCCGAGACCCCGCAGGGGGTGAAGGCGCCCCTGCACGGGCCCGGCGGCAAGCCCGCCGGTGCGGCCCGGCTGCCGGCCACCACCCGAACGGAGATCATCGACCGCGCCGAGAAATGGGTCGCGGCGAAGGTGCCGTACAGCATGAGCGCGTACTGGTCGGACGGCTACCGGCAGGACTGCTCCGGCTATGTGTCCATGGCCTGGAACCTGCCGGGGAACGAGTGGACGGGCAGCCTCCACACCTACGCGACCAGGATCACCAAGGAAGAGCTCCAGCCGGGCGACATGCTGCTGTTCCACAACCCGGCCGACCCGACGAACGGCTCCCACGTCGTCCTCTTCGGCGGCTGGACGGACTACACGCACGGCTACTACACCGTCTACGAGCAGACCCGCCCCACCACCCGCAGGCTCGCCACCCCCTACGCGTACTGGACCAATTCCAGCAAGTACGTCCCCTACCGCTACAAGGGCCTGACCGCCGACCCGGTGGTGCCGCAGGTCCCGGGCAAGGAGGGCGGCGGGGACGGGGCCAACCCCGGCTCCGGCGCCGTCCCGCCCGCGTACCCGGGGCGGGCGGCCTTCGGGCCCGGCGCCGACAACAAGCACGTCACCCGGCTCGGCCGGCTCCTCGTCGAGCGCGGCGCGAAGCGGTTCTACGCCTCGGGGCCCGGCCCGCGCTGGTCGGACGCCGACCTGCGGGCCACCCAGGCGTTCCAGCAGGCCCAGGGCTGGAGCGGCGCCGCCGCCGACGGGCTGCCCGGCCCGCTGACCTGGTCGCTGCTGACCACCGGCAAGGGCCGGGACATCGCTCCCGCGGGGTCCGGAGCGGTGGGTGCGCCCGCCCCGGCCCCGCGGGTCCCCGCCTATCCCGGCCGGGGCATGTTCCGGCCCGGCGCCGACAACGCGCACGTCACCCAGCTGGGGAGGCAGCTGGTGAAGAAAGGGTTCGGCAGGTACTACACCCAGGGGCCCGGACCGCGCTGGGGCGAGGCGGACCGGCGGGGCGTCGAGGCCTTCCAGCGCGCCCAGGGCTGGCGCGGCGGGGCGGCCGACGGCTACCCGGGACCGGAGACCTGGCGGCGGCTGTTCTCGTAGGCCGGCCGCCCGACGGCTCCGGTCGTCCCATCCACTGTCATGGCGTATCTGGCGCGGAGGCTGAAGGCACGCATGAGTACGACCACTTCTCAGACGCCCGAATCGGAGGGGCCGGCACGGCCCGCCCGGCTGATCCAGAACGAGGCGACCACCGAGATCCCCGTCCATCTGCTGTTCCGCGACGAACCCGAGCCGAGGCCGGTGCCGCTCGGGCCCACCGTCGTGGGCAGCCGGGCGGGCACCGGGGAGCAACCGAGGTTCCGCCGGCCGGTTCCGGTGAAGGCGCGGCCGGTCGCGCAGGTCGACCCCGCGCTCGTCGAGCGGCCCGGCCGCGTGCTGCCCGGCGCGGTCGGGGTGGCCGCCGGGGCGTGCGGGGCGGCGGGCTGCGCGGCCACCTCGTGGTGGGCGGGTGTGCTGCCGCCGGTGGTGGTGGAGGCACTCGCGCTGCCCGCGTCGGCCGGCGCCGGCCTCGGCCCCGCGCAGTGGGCGGCGTACGCGGGGGCGGGCGCCCTCGGCCTGTTCGGCTTCGGCGGGCTGGCGCGAGGCAGGACCGGGCGGGCCTGGGTGCTCGGCCTGTTCGGCCGCTACCGGGGGACGGTCCGGCGCACCGGCCTGCTGTGGGTGAACCCGCTGCTGCTGCGCCGCCGGGTCGACGTACGGCTGCGGCACTGGCGCAGCGAGGCGATGCCCGCGGCCGACGGCAACGGGGTCGCGCTGCGGGTGGTGGCGCTCGTGGTGTGGCGGGTGCGGGACACCGCGCGGGCCACGCTCGGCGTGGAGGACCACGAGACGTATCTGCGCGAGTGCGTCGAGGCGGCGCTCGCCCGCGTCCCGGTGGAGACGCCGGCTGCCGGGCGGGGGGTGGTCGAGGCCTCCGGGGAGGCGCTGACCCGGCGGGTCGCGCGGGACGCGGGCGCGATCGGCCTGGAGGTGTACTCGGTGCAGCCGCTGCGCGTCGAGTACGCCCCCGAGGTGGCCGCCGCGATGAACCGGCGCCGGATCGCCGCGCTGGACGCCCAGCAGCGGGCGTCGGTGCTGGGCTCGGTGGTGGACTCGGTGGAGGACACGGTGACCCGGCTGACCATGCGCGGGCTGGTGGAACTCGACGACTACGAGCGCAAGGCGCTGGTGAAGGACCTGACGGTGGCGTTCTGCTCGGGGCGGGGGGAGCAGTCGCCCTGACGACCCGTCGAACAAGTCCCCCCATTGGTATGGACATGTTCAACGATCGGCAATAATCTCGAACTTGGTCTAGACCTGCACGCCTCACGGAACCTCCCCACGTTCTCCAGGAGCGGCAGCATGCGCAAAAAGACCAAGTGGTACGCCGCCGCGCTCGGCCTCACCACGGCGGGAGCCTTCGTGCTCACCGCCGGGGGCGCGAGCGGCCACGGCTACACCGACCTCCCCGTCAGCAGGCAGAAGCTCTGCCAGAACGGCACCGTCGCCAACTGCGGCAACATCCAGTGGGAGCCGCAGAGCGTCGAGGGCCCCAAGGGCTTCCCGGCCGCCGGACCGGCCGACGGCCGGATCTGCTCGGCGAACAACGCCCCGTTCGCCCAGCTCGACAGCCCGAAGACCCCGTCGGGCGCGGCCTGGCCGACCACCCGGGTGACCGGCGGCCAGTCGTACACCTTCCGCTGGCAGTTCACCGCCATGCACGCCACGACCGACTTCCGGTACTACGTCACCAAACCGGGCTGGAACCAGAACCACGAGCTGGCCCGCTCCGACCTCAACCTGACGCCGTTCCTCACGGTGCCCTACGGCGGTCAGCGCCCGCCGCAGACCCTCTCCCACAGCGGCACCCTGCCGTCCGGGCTGAGCGGGCACCACGTCGTCGTCGCCGTCTGGACGATCGCCGACACGGCCAACGCGTTCTACGCCTGCTCCGACGTCACGTTCTGACCCCCGGGGACGTAGACCGCCACGTCGGGCGGGACCGCGCGTGCCGGAACCCCGGCCACCGGGACCGGCACACGCGGGGCGTCCGGCCGCGCGCGCCGGAAGTCTGAGCTTTCCTTGAGTCGGCCGCGCCGGACCCCGGGATACCTTCCCTGCACGCGGGCCGCTCCGTCCGCGTCAGGACCACGGGGGGTCTCATGGCGGTCTTGGTGTATCTCGTCCCGTCGCTCGTCATCGCGCTGGTGCTGTTCGGCATGGCCAAGGTGATCGCCCAGGCTCGCCGGACCCACCGGGCGTGGAGCGGCCTCACGGCCGAGGCGCGCTGCCTGCGGACGTACACGACCACCAGCGGGGGCGGTGGCAGGGCGGTGTCCACGACCCTGCATCACGTCTTCGAGTTCACCGCGCACGACGGCTGGACGATCCGTTTCAAGGCGGACGGTGCTCCGGCGACGATCCTCGAAGGCGACCTGGCCACGGTGTGGTACGCGCCCGACGACCCCGAGGGGGCCACGGCCGAGCCTCCGGCCCGCGGCGCACTCGTCGCGCGCACGGGGTGCGGTCTGCTGTTCCTCGGCGTCTTCGTCGCCGTCGCCGTCGCCGTCATGGTGCAACTCGGCTCGCACGTCTGAACACCGCGATCCCCGGGGATCGCGGGTGGGGCGGCGGCCGCCGGGGGCGGCGACGTACCGGGAACGCGTCCGGTGGGACGCCGAAGGGCCCCTCGCATCTCCACGAGGGGCCCTTCTTCGGTGCGCCGCCAGGGACTCGAACCCCGGACCCGCTGATTAAGAGTCAGCTGCTCTAACCAACTGAGCTAGCGGCGCATGACTCCCGCCTTCCGCTTGTGGCGGCCGGCGACGAAGAAAATACTACCCGGTCCGCGGGGGTGCTCCGGACCAGGTGCCGCCGGTCGCCGGGGGCCGTCCCGGACCACCCCCGACGACCGGCGGCGGCCGGGCCGTCTAGGGCGTGTTTCGAAAGTCCCGTCTGCCCGGCGACGCCTGGCACGCACGCTCGCCGCGTTGTCGGGGTGGGGGCGCGCCCAACAACAGGAGGGGGGGGCCCG
>NZ_JBFBCB010000017.1:0-135330 GCF_040682975.1 Streptomyces sp. NPDC051051 | reverse complement strand
CCCCGATACTGGTTGTATCGGGGCGACCCCGACAACGCGGCGAGCGTGCGTGCCAGGCGTCGCCGGGCAGACGGGACTTTCGAAACACGCCCTAGTGGGCTGCCGACTCCCAGTCGGGGCCAGCGCCCACCGAGACGTCCAGGGGGGCCCTGAGGTGGACCGCGCCGGCCATTTCCCGGCGGACCAGTTCCTCCACGGCCGGCCGCTCGCCGGGGGCGATCTCCAGGACGATTTCGTCGTGGACCTGGAGGAGCATGCGGGACTTCAGCTCCGCCTCGCGCAGGGCCCCGTCCACCTTCAGCATGGCGATCTTGACGATGTCCGCCGCCGTGCCCTGGATCGGTGCGTTGAGGGCCATGCGCTCGGCCGCCTCGCGGCGCTGGCGGTTGTCGCTGTTGAGGTCGGGGAGGTAGCGGCGACGCCCGAAGAGCGTCGCCGTGTAGCCCGTCGCCCGGGCCTCCTCGACCGCCCGGCGCAGGTAGTCCCGCACCCCGCCGAACCGCTCGAAGTAGGCGTCCATCAGGGCGCGGGCCTCCCCCGCGTCGATGTTCAGCTGCTGGGACAGCCCGAACGCCGACAGGCCGTACGCCAGGCCGTACGACATCGCCTTGATCTTGCGGCGCATCTCCGCGTCCACGGCGTCCCGCTCGACGCTGAAGACCTGGGAGGCGGCCGTGGTGTGCAGGTCCTCGCCGGAGGTGAACGCCTCGATGAGGCCCTCGTCCTCGGAGAGGTGGGCCATCACCCGCAGTTCGATCTGGCTGTAGTCGGCCGTCATCAGGGACTCGAAGCCCTCGCCGACGACGAACCCGCGCCGGATCGCCCGGCCCTCGTCCGTGCGGACCGGGATGTTCTGGAGGTTGGGGTCCGTGGACGACAGGCGGCCGGTCGCGGCGACCGTCTGGTTGAAGGTGGTGTGGATGCGGCCGTCGGCGGCGATCGCCTTGATCAGGCCCTCGACGGTGACGCGGAGCTTGGCCTGCTCACGGTGGCGGAGCATGATCACCGGGAGTTCGTTGTCCGTCTGGGCGGCGAGCCAGGCCAACGCGTCGGCGTCCGTGGTGTAACCGGTCTTGGTCTTCTTCGTCTTCGGCAGCCCCAGCTCTCCGAAGAGGACCTCCTGGAGCTGCTTGGGCGAGCCGAGGTTGAACTCGTGCCCGGCGGCGGCGTGCGCCTCCTTCACCGCCTGCTGGACGGCCCCCGCGAACATCTGCTCCATGGCCTCCAGGTGCGCCCGGTCGGCGGCGATGCCGTGCCGCTCCAGGCGGGCGAGGAGGGTGGAGGTGGGCAGCTCCATGTCCTGGAGGAGGTCAGCCGCGCCGACCTCCTCCAGCCGGCCGCGGAAGGCCTCGCCGAGGTCGAGGATCGCGAGGGCCTGCACCATCAGCGCCTCGGCCTCGGCGCCCTCGTCCGCGCCGAAGGCGAGCTGGCCGTCGGCCGCGGCGGGCGGGGCCAGCTCCCGGCCCAGGTACTCCAGCGACAGCGCCTCCAGGTCGAAGGAGCGGCGGCCCGGCTTGACGAGGTAGGCGGCCAGGGCGGTGTCCATGGAGACGCCGGCGACGCTCCAGCCGTGCTCGGCGAAGACGCGCATGGCGCCCTTGGCGTTGTGCAGGACCTTGGGGCGGTCCTCGGCCGCCAGCCAGGCGGCCCAGGTGTTCTCGTCGGTCTCGTCCAGCTCGGACGGGTCGAACCAGGCGGCGGGTCCGTCCGCCGCGGCGAGCGCGACCTCCGCGACCGCCCCGGTGCCCAGCGCCCAGGTGTCGACGGTGGCCACACCGAGGGGCGCGGCGCCGTGCTCGGTGAGCCAGGCGGTCAGCTCGCCCGTGCCCAGCACCGTGCCGTCCAGTGCCACGCCGGGTGCGACGGCCGGGCTCGTCCCGGCTTCCCGGTCGCCCGGGTCGACGGCGAGCAGCCGTTCGCGCAGCGACGGGTTCCGGATCTCCAGGGTGTCCAGGATCATCGCGACGGCCGTACGGTCGTACGGGGCGCGTTCGAGGTCGAGGACGGTGCCGGGCAGCTCGACGGTGCGGACCATCTCCGTCAGGCGGCGGTTGAGCTTGACGGCCTCCAGGTGGTCGCGGAGGTTCTGCCCGGCCTTGCCCTTGACCTCGTCGACCCGCTCGACCAGTTCCGCGAACGAACCGAACTGGTTGATCCATTTCGCGGCGGTCTTCTCGCCGACGCCCGGGATGCCCGGGAGGTTGTCGGACGGGTCGCCGCGCAGGGCCGCGAAGTCGGGGTACTGGGCGGGCGTCAACCCGTACTTCTCGAAGACCTTCTCCGGGGTGAAGCGGGTCAGTTCGGAGACGCCCTTCGTGGGATAGAGCACCGTGGTGTGCTCGCTGACGAGCTGGAAGGAGTCGCGGTCGCCCGTGACGATCAGCACCTCGAAGCCCTCGGCCTCGGCCCGGGTGGCCAGCGTGGCGATCACGTCGTCGGCCTCGAAGCCGTCGACCGCGAACCGTGAGACGTGCATCGCGTCGAGCAGCTCGCCGATCAGCTCGACCTGGCCCTTGAACTCGTCCGGGGTCTTGGAACGGTTGGCCTTGTACTCGGTGAACTCCTCGGAGCGCCAGGTCTTGCGGGAGACGTCGAACGCCACCGCGAAGTGCGTGGGCGCCTCGTCACGCAAGGTGTTCGCCAGCATCGACGCGAAGCCGTAGATCGCGTTCGTCGGCTGGCCGGTCGCGGTGGTGAAGTTCTCCGCGGGCAGCGCGAAGAACGCGCGGTAGGCCAGCGAGTGCCCGTCCATGAGCATCAGGCGGGGCCGGCCGGCGCCGGAGGTGTTCTCGGTCGTCTTCGATGCTGTTTCTGCCACGCCCCCGATCCTGCCACGCCCCACCGACACTCCGGCCCACGCGTGCCTCCGGCGGCCCGGGGCGCGGCCGCAGCCCCCTTCCCCTGCCACCGCGGCCCCGCGACCATCGCTCCCGCACCCCGCCCGCCCGCACACCCGCCCCGTCGGTGTCGCGTGCAAGGATCGGTGGGAGTGGTCACCCGTGTCAGTGAAGGAGCGCCGCGATGGCAACGAAGCCGCCCAAGGCCGACCCGGTTCAGGACGCGCCGCAGGTCGCCGAGCCGCAGCACGCGGCGGCGGGGCTGCCGGCCATCGGTCACACCCTGCGGGTCGCCCAGCAGCAGATGGGGGTGAGGCGGACCGCGCTGACGCTGCTGCGCGTCAACCAGAAGGACGGTTTCGACTGTCCGGGCTGCGCCTGGCCGGAGCCGGACCACCGGCACGCGGCGGAGTTCTGCGAGAACGGCGCGAAGGCGGTCGCCGAGGAGGCCACCCTGCGCCGGGTCACCCCGGAGTTCTTCGCCGCGCACCCGGTCGCCGACCTGGCGGACCGGAGCGGCTACTGGCTGGGCCAGCAGGGCCGGCTCACGCACCCGATGTACCTGCCCGAGGGCGGCGAGCGCTACGAGCCGGTCTCCTGGGAGCGGGCCTTCGGCATCGTCGCCGAGGAGATGGCGGCCCTGGCCTCCCCCGACGAGGCCGTGTTCTACACCTCGGGACGCACGAGCAACGAGGCCGCGTTCCTCTACCAGCTGTTCGCGCGCGAGTGGGGCACCAACAACCTTCCCGACTGCTCCAACATGTGCCACGAGTCGTCCGGTTCGGCTCTCGTGGAGACGATCGGCATCGGCAAGGGCAGCGTCCTGCTCGAGGACCTGTACCAGGCCGACCTGATCATCGTCGCCGGTCAGAACCCGGGCACCAACCATCCGCGGATGCTCTCCGCCCTGGAGAAGGCCAAGGCGAACGGCGCGCGGATCGTGAGCGTGAACCCGCTGCCCGAGGCCGGCCTGGAGCGCTTCAAGAACCCGCAGACCGCGCAGGGCATGCTCAAGGGCGCCGCCCTGACCGATCTGTTCCTCCAGATCCGCCTCGGCGGCGACCAGGCCCTGTTCCGCCTCCTCAACAAGCTGATCCTCGAGACGGAGGGCGCGGTCGACGAGCGTTTCGTCGCCGAGCACACCCACGGCTACGAGGAGTTCGCCGCGGCCGCCCGCGAGGCGGACTGGGACGGGACGCTCGCCGCGACCGGGCTCACGCGCGCGGAGATCGAGGAGGCCCTGCACATGGTGCTGGCCTCGGAGCGCGTCATCGTGTGCTGGGCGATGGGCCTCACCCAGCACAAGCACTCCGTGCCGACCATCCGCGAGGTGGTCAACTTCCTGCTGCTGCGCGGCAACATCGGGCGTCCGGGCGCGGGCGTCTGCCCGGTGCGCGGCCATTCGAACGTGCAGGGCGACCGCACCATGGGCATCTTCGAGCGCCCGGCCCCGGCCTTCCTGGACGCCCTGGAGCGGGAGTTCGGCTTCGCGCCGCCGCGCGAGCACGGCTTCGACGTCGTACGGGCCATCCGGGCGCTGCGGGACGGCGAGGCGAAGGTCTTCTTCGCCATGGGCGGCAACTTCGTGTCCGCCTCCCCCGACACGGAGGTCACCGAGGCGGCGATGCGGCGGGCCCGGCTGACGGTGCACGTGTCGACGAAGCTCAACCGCTCGCACGTCGTCACGGGCGCGCGTGCCCTGATCCTGCCGACGCTCGGCCGTACCGAGCGCGACGTGCAGGGCGGCGGCGAGCAGTTCGTGACCGTCGAGGACTCCATGGGCATGGTGCACGCCTCCCGCGGGCGGCTGGCACCCGCGAGCGCGCGGCTGCTGTCCGAGCCGGCCATCGTGTGCCGGCTGGCGCGCCGGGTGCTGGGCGAGGACAGCCGGGTGCCGTGGGAGGAGTTCGAGAAGGACTACGCGACGATCCGGGACCGCATCGCGCGCGTGATCCCCGGTTTCGAGGACTTCAACGCGCGCGTCGCCCGCCCCGGCGGCTTCGCGCTGCCGCACGCCCCGCGCGACGAGCGCCGCTTCCCCACGGCCACCGGCAAGGCCAACTTCACGGCCGCGCCGGTGGAGTTCCCCGAGCTGCCCGCGGGCCGTCTCCTGCTGCAGACGCTGCGCTCGCACGACCAGTACAACACCACCGTCTACGGGCTGGACGACCGTTACCGGGGCATCACGAACGGCCGCCGGGTGGTCCTGGTCAACCCCGAGGACGTCCGGGCGCTCGGCCTCGCCGACGGCTCCTACGTGGACCTGGTGAGCGAGTGGCGGGACGGGGTGGAGCGGCGGGCGCCCGGCTTCCGGGTGGTGTCCTACCCGACGGCGCGGGGCTGCGCGGCGGCGTACTACCCGGAGACCAACGTCCTGGTACCGCTGGACGCCACCGCGGACACGAGCAACACCCCGGCCAGCAAGTCCGTCGTCGTCCGTCTGGAACAATCGGCGACCGACTGAGCGTTTGCTCAGCCGACACGGTCCCCGTACCGGTCACGACACGGGTCACGACGAACGGAGCAGGTCCCGATGGGCGAGCAGCAGCACGTGAAGTTCCCGCAGGAGGTCGTCGACGAGTACGCGGCGCTCGGCATAGACCTGGGCGCCCTCTTCTCCGCCGGGCACCTGGGCACCCGCATGGGCGTGCAGATCGTCGAGGCGTCCGCCGAGCGGGTCGTCGGCACGATGCCCGTCGAGGGCAACACCCAGCCGTACGGACTGCTGCACGGCGGTGCCTCCGCGGTGCTGGCGGAGACCCTCGGTTCGGTCGGCGCCATGCTGCACGGCGGCAGCTCCAAGATCGCCGTCGGTGTCGACCTCAACTGCACCCACCACCGTGGCGCCCGCTCCGGCCTGGTCACCGGCGTGGCCACGCCCGTGCACCGGGGCCGGTCCACGGCGACGTACGAGATCGTGATCAGCGACGAGGCGGACAAGCGGGTGTGCACGGCGCGGCTGACGTGCCTGCTGCGAGACCTGAACCCCGGGGACGCCGCGCCCGCGGCCGGCTGACCGCACCGGCGTTCCTCCCCTCCCCCGGCCCTCTCCGCCCGTTGCCCGCTGCCGCCTCCGCGGCCTAGCGTCGGGGGATGGCGACGGGAGGGCCCCTTCGGCCGGGGGCGGCACGACGGACCGCGACGGCAGGACGAACCGAACCGGCACAGCGAACCGGATCGGCACGACCACCCGCGGCATGCCGGCCGGAGCCGGGGCGGCGCCCCGGGACGCTCCGACGGTCCGCCGCCGCACGCCGCCCCGGGGCGGCGCGGTGGCTCGGGGCGGTCCTCGGCGCGGGCGTGCTGGCGACGGCCTGCGCCGGTCCCGGCGCCGCCGGGGCGCGGGCCACCCCGGCGCCTTCCGCGACTCCGCCCGAGGTGCTGTGCGCCCGGATCGTCGCCCACTGGTCGCGCGAGGTGCTGGACGGCGGCGGCTACGGGGACTACCAGTCGATGGGCCTCTCGGGCGGCCAGTACGAGATCCTGCGGTCGGTCGTGGACGCCGCGCGAGCCGCGAAGGAACGCGAAGGTGCCCGCGCCGCCGACGAGTTGATCGGCCGTCAGGCGCGCGAGGACTGTGTCGCCCGGTACCGCTCCGGTACCCCGGACGGGGGTCCGTGGCGGTGAGCGGCGGAGTCGGCCCCGTCGAGCCGGGTGAGGGCACGCGCGCGTGGGAGGCCGAGGATGGCCGGGGGGCGGGCACCTCGCGCCTCCGGCCGGCCCTGTTCCCCGGGCGTCACCGCCGGGCCGTGCTCGGGGCGCTGACGGCCCTCGCCCTCCTGGCCGGCGGCGGTCTGCTCTGGGCGACCCGGCCGCAGGAGCGCCAACGGGCCGTCCCGGCACCGCCGTTCCCGTCCCAGGTCGTGGACCTCGCGTACCTGGGGCCGCTCGCGGTGCCACCGGGCACCCGGCCGCGGACGTTCGCGCTGGAGGTGCTGCTCAGCGTGGAGTCGGGTCCGCCGGTCACGACGACGCGGCTGGCGCAGCCGTACGCCGGCATCTTCCTGACGTCGACGCCGCGTTCACCTTTCCGCACAAAAGCGGGTTCCGCCCGCAAGATCGTCATCACGATGCATGTGACGGATTGCGGAAATGTACCGAGGGATGCCGGACTGCCTTTCCTGGACGTAACTCTGCGTAATGCGCGCGCAATGCAGGACCACAGTTTCATCCTCGGCTCCCGGTACGCGCGGGACCTCTCCCAGGCCCTACAAGTCGCCTGTAGCAACGAATCTTCGTAATCACCAAAACGGCTGAGACGCCTGAAACCATCAGGGTCCGTCCTGCGGATTCTCAGCATGCAGACAGGGCGAATCGGCCTGAATTCCACGGTTCCACCCTCTGAGTACCGCTCTGCATTACCTCGTGTCATAACAAGAGAGTCACAGCATGGGCCAGAGCCTCCTCCGCGTTACCTTCACCCGTTTAGAGTCACGGCCAGTCACCGCGCAGCTGGAATACCCCTTCGGCCCCAGCGCTCGACTCGGCCTCTTCCAGGGGGGAGGGCCGCCCAGGGAAAGGACTGGAACGTGCGTCAACGTTCGCTTATCGCCATCACCGCTGCGCTGTCCGCGGGAGCACTCACCCTCACTGCCTGCGGCTCGCGCGACAGCGACGACAAGGGCTCCGACAGCGGCGGCGGCACCACCGTCACCATCGGCGTCGACGCCCCGCTGACCGGCGACCTGTCCGCGCTGGGCCTCGGCATCAAGAACTCCGTCGACCTGGCCGCCAAGACGGCCAACAAGAAGAAGTACGTCGACGGCGTCACCTTCAAGATCGAGGCGCTCGACGACCAGGCGCAGCCGTCCTCGGGCCAGCAGAACGCCACCAAGCTGGTCGCCGACAAGTCCGTCCTCGGCGTGGTCGGCCCGCTGAACTCCTCCGTCGCCGAGTCGATGCAGAAGGTCTTCGACGACGCCAAGCTGGTCGAGGTCTCCCCGGCCAACACCAACCCGGCGCTGACCCAGGGCACCGACTGGCAGAACTCCAAGAAGCGCGTCTACAACTCGTACTTCCGCACCGCGACCACGGACGCCGTCCAGGGCCCGTTCGCCGCCCAGTACCTGTTCAACGACGCCAAGAAGAAGAAGGTCTTCGTCATCGACGACAAGAAGACCTACGGCGCCGGCCTGGCCGCCACCTTCACCAAGGAGTTCCAGAAGCTCGGCGGCGCGGTCGCGGGCACCGAGCACATCAACCCGGACAGCAAGGACTTCTCGGCCATCGCCACGAAGGTCAAGAACTCCGGCGCCGACGTCGTCTACTACGGCGGCGAGTACCCGCAGGCCGGCCCGCTGAGCAAGCAGATCAAGGCCGCCGGCGCCAAGATCCCCGTGGTCGGCGGCGACGGCATCTACAGCGCCGACTTCATCAAGCTGGCCGGCGCCACCGCCGCCGGTGACCTGGCCACCTCGGTCGGCGCGCCGGTCGAGGAGCTGCCCTCCGCCAAGGAGTTCGTGGCCAACTACAAGGCCGAGGGCTACAAGGAGGCCTTCGAGGCCTACGGCGGCTACTCCTACGACTCGGCCTGGGCGATCATCGAAGCCGTGAAGAAGGTCGTCGACGACAACGACGGCAAGCTCCCGGACGACGCCCGCGCCAAGGTCACGGCCGCCATGCAGAACGTCTCCTTCGACGGTGTGACCGGCAAGGTCTCCTTCGACGAGTTCGGTGACGCCACCAACAAGCAGCTCACCGTGTACGCCGTCGAGAACGGTGCCTGGAAGTCGGTGAAGTCCGGCACCTACACCGGCTGACCCACCCGCATCACCGAGCCGCGCGGGGCGCTGTTCCACTGGCGCCCCGCGCGGACCCACATCCGGACACATCCGTCGAAAACATCCGAACGTCTCGGAGGACATGCGGTGAACGAACTGCCGCAGCAGCTGGTCAACGGCCTGCTACTGGGATCCATGTACGGGCTGGTCGCCATTGGCTACACAATGGTCTACGGCATCGTCCAGCTCATCAACTTCGCCCACGGCGAGATCTTCATGACGGGCGCCTTCGGGGCTCTCTCCGTCTACCTCTGGGTACTGCCCAACGGCACGACCATGTGGATAGCCCTGCCGCTCATGCTCATCGGCGCCATGCTGGTCGCCGCCCTCGTCGCCATCGGAGCGGAACGGTTCGCCTACCGCCCCCTGCGCGGCGCACCCCGGCTCGCCCCCCTCATCACCGCCATCGGCCTCTCCCTGGCCCTCCAGCAGGCGGTCTGGGCCTGGTACCCGGAAGCGAAGTCCGCCCGCACCTTCCCGCAGATCGAGGGCGGCCCCTTCCACATCGGTGGCATCACCATCCAGACCGGCGACGTCTTCCTGCTCGCCGCCGCCCCCATCAGCATGGCCGTCCTCGCCTACTTCGTCATGAAGACCCGCACCGGACGCGGCATGCAGGCCACCGCCCAGGACCCGGACACCGCCAAGCTCATGGGCGTCAACACCGACCGCATCATCGTGATCGCCTTCGCCCTCGGCGCGATCTTCGCCGCCGTCGGCGGTGTCGCCTACGGCCTGAAGTACGGCCAGATCGACTACCGCATGGGCTTCATCCTCGGCCTCAAGGCCTTCACCGCGGCGGTCCTCGGCGGCATCGGCAACATCTACGGCGCCATGATCGGCGGCGTCGTCCTCGGCATCGCCGAAACCCTGGCCACCGCCTACATCGCCGACATCCCCGGCATGGACAAGTTCGGCAGCCAGTCCTGGGCCGACGTCTGGGCCTTCGTACTTCTCATCCTCGTACTGCTGTTCAGGCCACAGGGCCTGCTCGGCGAACGCGTCGCGGACAGGGCGTGACACCGATGACCACACAGACCACCGCACCCGGGACCCCCAGCACCCCCGCCGCCGCGCCGGCCACCGGCCTCATCGGCATCCCGGAGCACCTCGGCCGTGCCCTCGCCACCGGCGGCGGCGCCCTCACCGTCGTCTCGACCTTCCTCGCCTGGACCTGGACGGCCGCCTTCCCCGGCGACCTCACCGTCTACGGCTACCCCGGCGGACTCCAGGTCCTCGCCCTCATCGGCGGCGCCCTCACCACCCTCTTCGGCCTGTCCTCCTACGGCGTGAAGGGCCTCGGCTGGCTCACCCCGGCCGGCGCCGACGGCGCGATCAAGTTCTCCGCCCTCGCTGCCTTCGCCACCGTCTGGTACACGGTCGTCGCGATCACCGTCGACCTCGGCGGCGTCGTCAACCTCGAGCCCGGCGGCTTCGTCGCCGCCCTCGCCACCCTGGTCGCCCTCCTCGGCGCCCTGGCCCTCCCCTTCGAGCGGCCGGCGCCCGAACCCCACGACCCGGACGACACCGGCTGGGAGCTGTTCCGCCACCGCCTGCGCGGCGGCCGGGACATCGCCAAGGCCGCCTTCGCCGGCGGCACCGCCCGCCCCGTCGGCGCCCTGCCCTCCTACGCCGAGATCCTCATCATCGTCGCCGTCCTCGGCCTCGGCCTCACCGTGTTCACCTACGGCATCGGCACCGAGTACGACGAACTCTTCATCGGCTTCCTGATCACCGCCGCCTTCGGCTTCGCCGCGCTCAACAAGGCGGGCCTGGTCGCCCAGGCCTCCCAGATCACCGCCCGGCACCAGAACATCACCATCTGCGGCGCCTTCGTCGCGGCCGCGATGTTCCCCTTCACCCAGACCGACGACCAGTACGCCACCGTCGGCGTCTACATCCTGATCTTCGGGACCGTCGCCCTCGGCCTCAACATCGTCGTCGGCCTCGCCGGCCTGCTCGACCTCGGATACGTCGCCTTCCTCGGTGTCGGCGCCTACGCCGCGGCCATGGTCTCCGGCTCCCCCAGCTCCCCCTTCGACGTGCACTTCCCGTTCTGGGCCGCCGTCCTGGTCGGCGCCGCCGCCTCGCTCGTCTTCGGCGTCCTCATCGGCGCCCCGACCCTGCGGCTGCGCGGCGACTACCTCGCCATCGTCACCCTCGGCTTCGGCGAGATCTTCCGCATCACCGCCAACAACCTCGACGGCACCTCCGGACCCGACGTCACCAACGGCTCCAACGGCATCTCCTCCATCCCGAACCTCAACATCCTCGGGTTCGACTTCGGGGCCGAGCACGCCGTCGCCGGATTCACCATCGGCCGGTTCGCCAACTACTTCTTCCTGATGCTCGTCATCACGGCGATCGTCGTCCTGGTCTTCCGGCGCAGCGGCGACTCCCGCATCGGACGCGCCTGGGTCGCCATCCGCGAGGACGAGACCGCCGCACTCGCCATGGGCATCAACGGCTTCCGCGTCAAACTGATCGCCTTCGCCGTCGGCGCCTCGCTCGCCGGACTCGCCGGCACCGTCCAGGCCCACGTCACCTACACCGTGACGCCCGAGCAGTACCTCTTCGCCGGTCCCATCCCGCCCAACTCGGCCTTCCTCCTCGCCGCCGTCGTCCTCGGCGGCATGGGCACCATCAGCGGACCCCTCATCGGCGCGGCACTGCTCTTCCTCATCCCCAACAAGCTCCAGTTCCTCGGCGACTACCAGCTCTTCGCCTTCGGCCTCGCGCTCATCCTCCTGATGCGCTTCCGCCCGGAGGGCCTCATCCCCAACCGGCGACGTCAGCTCGAGTTCCACGAGGACGCGGAAGCTCCCACCGTCCTGACGAAGGCAGGGGCCTGACCACCATGACCACCGACACCACCACCACGGTCGCCCCCACCGGCGAAAGGGTCCTCGACGCCCGCGGCGTCACCATGCGCTTCGGCGGCCTCACCGCCGTCCGCGACGTCGACCTGCACGTCAACGCCGGGGAGATCGTCGGTCTCATCGGCCCCAACGGCGCCGGCAAGACCACCTTCTTCAACTGCCTCACCGGCCTCTACATCCCCACCGAGGGCGAAGTCCGCTACAAGGGCACCGTCCTGCCGCCCAAGTCCTTCAAGGTCACGGCCGCCGGCATCGCCCGCACCTTCCAGAACATCCGTCTGTTCGCCAACATGACGGTCCTGGAGAACGTGCTCGTCGGCCGCCACACCCGCACCAAGGAAGGCTTCTGGTCCGCCGTCCTGCGCCTCCCCGGCTTCCACAAGGCGGAGGCCACCTCCCGCGCACGCGCCATGGAACTGCTCGAGTTCGTGGGCCTGGAGAAGAAGGCCGACCACCTCGCACGGAACCTGCCCTACGGCGAACAGCGCAAGCTGGAGATCGCCCGGGCCCTGGCCAGCGAGCCCGGCCTGCTGCTGCTCGACGAGCCCACGGCCGGCATGAACCCCCAGGAGACGCGGGCCACCGAGGAACTGGTCTTCGCCATCCGCGACCAGGGCATCGCCGTCCTCGTCATCGAGCACGACATGCGCTTCATCTTCAACCTCTGCGACCGCGTCGCCGTCCTCGTCCAGGGCGAGAAGCTCGTCGAGGGCGACAGCGCCACCGTGCAGGGCGACGACCGCGTCGTCGCCGCCTACCTCGGCGAGCCCTACGAGGACGCACCCGGCGCCGAGGAGATCGCCGAAGTCGAGGCCGCCGAAGCACAGGCCGAGACCACGACGGACGCCGCGCCCGGCAAGGAGAACGACCGATGACCGCACTGCTCGAAGTCGAGGACCTCCGGGTCGCCTACGGCAAGATCGAGGCCGTCAAGGGCATCTCGTTCAAGGTCGAGGCCGGCGAGGTCGTCACCCTCATCGGCACCAACGGCGCCGGCAAGACCACCACGCTGCGCACCCTGTCCGGGCTGCTCAAGCCGGTCGGCGGCCAGATCAGGTTCAACGGCAAGTCGCTGAAGAAGATCCCCGCCCACGACATCGTCTCGCTGGGACTGGCCCACTCCCCCGAGGGCCGGCACATCTTCCCCCGCATGACGATCGAGGACAACCTCCGCCTCGGCGCGTTCCTGCGCAACGACAAAGCGGGCATCGAGAAGGACATCCAGCGCGCCTACGACCTCTTCCCCATCCTGGGAGAGCGCCGCAAGCAGGCCGCGGGCACCCTCTCCGGCGGAGAGCAGCAGATGCTCGCCATGGGCCGCGCCCTCATGTCCCAGCCGAAGCTGCTCATGCTGGACGAACCGTCGATGGGCCTGTCCCCGATCATGATGCAGAAGATCATGGCGACCATCGCGGAACTGAAGTCCCAGGGCATGACCATCCTGCTCATCGAGCAGAATGCCCAGGCGGCGCTCTCGCTCGCCGACCACGGCCACGTCATGGAGATCGGCAAGATCGTGCTCTCGGGCACGGGCCGGGACCTCCTGCACGACGAGTCCGTCCGCAAGGCGTACCTCGGCGAGGACTGAGCCGACCCCGCACACGAAGAGGCCCGCGCCCCCGGTTCGATCCGGGGGCGCGGGCCTCTTCGTCCGTGCGGCGGCGACGCCTCAGCCCTTGGACGCCTTCTTCTCGTCGGCGTCCTGGATGACGGCCTCCGCCACCTGCTGCATCGACATCCGCCGGTCCATCGACGTCTTCTGGATCCAGCGGAACGCGGCCGGCTCGGTCAGCCCGTACTCCGTCTGCAGGATCGACTTCGCCCGGTCGACCAGCTTGCGGGTCTCCAGGCGCAGAGTGAGGTCCGCGACCTCGTTCTCCAGCTCGCGCAGCTCCGTGAACCGGGAGACGGCCATCTCGATCGCCGGGACGACGTCGCTCTTGCTGAACGGCTTCACCAGATACGCCATCGCACCGGCGTCCCGCGCCCGCTCGACGAGGTCGCGCTGCGAGAACGCGGTCAGCATCAGCACCGGCGCGATGCGCTCCTCGGCGATCTTCTCCGCGGCGGAGATGCCGTCCAGCTTCGGCATCTTCACGTCGAGGATGACCAGGTCGGGCTTGTGCTCACGGGCCAGCTCGACGGCCTGCTCGCCGTCACCGGCCTCGCCGACGACGGTGTAGCCCTCCTCCTCCAGCATCTCTTTGAGGTCGAGGCGGATCAGCGCCTCGTCCTCGGCGATGACGACACGGGTCGTCAGCGGAGGCACGTGCGACTTGTCGTCGTCGGGCGCGTCTACGGGCTGGGGCGACTCGGGGGCGGTCACGGGGGCTCCTTGTTACGGGCCGGGCAGGTGCTGCTCCCCTAGAGCCTACCTAGCTGCGGCTCGGCACGGTCACCCGGTACACTCCTCTCGGGTTGGCTAGCCGGGTTGGCGCAACTGGCTGACGCGGAGGTCTCAAACACCTCTGTCCGAAAGGACATGTGGGTTCGAATCCCATACCCGGCACCGATAAGCGGAAGATCACGTTCGCGTGATCTTCCGTTTTTTGCTGCGCACGGTGACGGTGGGACACGCACCGTATTCACATGAACTTCCACAGCGTCGAGGTTCGGCAGACGGCCGTCACACTGCTGCGCAACGGCACCCGGAACGCTGACGTGGCTCGTCAGCTCAACATCCCTCTGGGCACAATCGGGTAGTGGAAGCACCTGGACCGCGCGAAACGCGGCGAGTGTCCTGGCTCGCATGACCCAAGGTGCCCCCGGTGCGACGGTCGGGAGCTGGACGAGACGGCATACAGCTACCTCTTGGGGCTCTATCTCGGCGACGGCCACATCAGCCACTACTCAGAGCACCGCGTACCCAACCTCATGATCACCTGCGCCGAATCATGGCCCGGCCTCATGGATGAATGCGAGCAGGCCATGCGTGCGGTCTTCCCCGACAACTCCGTCTGCCGGGTTCGCAGGACGGGCTGCCGCAACGCGAAGGTCTACTCGAAGCACCTGCACTGCCTCTTCCCCCAGCACGGCCCGGGCAAGAAGCACGAGCGTCACATCACTCTCGCCCCCTGGCAGCAGGCCATCGTCGATGCGCACCCTTGGGAGTTCATCCGCGGCCTCATCCACTCCGACGGATGTCGCATCACCAACTGGACCGAGAAAACCGTCGGCGGCAAGATCAAGCGCTACGAATATCCTCGTTACTTCTTCGCCAACAAGTCGGACGACATCCGGAAACTCTTCGCTGACACCCTCGACAAGGTCGGCGTCGAGTGGACCACTCTCGCTCGCGGCAGCGATCCGTTCAACATCTCCGTCGCCCGCAAAGCCTCCGTCGCCCTGCTCGACACCCACGTGGGCCCCAAGTACTGACCGGACCCGGCCAGCCCCCACCTACGCGGGCCTGTCGTCCTCCCCGACGTGGTGGACGCGGACCAGGTTCGTCGAGCCGGACACCCCCGGCGGCGAACCCGCCGTGATCACCACCACGTCGCCCTTCTCGCAGCGGCCGTGGCGCAGCAGCAGCTCGTCCACCTGGTCGACCATCGCGTCCGTGGAGCCGACGGGCGGGACGAGGAAGGTTTCGACGCCCCACGTCAGGTTCAGCTGGGAGCGGGTGGCCGGTTCCGGGGTGAAGGCGAGGAGGGGGATCGGGGAGCGGTAGCGGGACAGGCGGCGGGCGGTGTCGCCGGACTGGGTGAAGGCGACGAGGAACTTCGCGTCCAGGAAGTCGCCGATCTCCGCGGCGGCCCTGGCGACGGCGCCGCCCTGGGTGCGGGGCTTGTTCCGTTCGGTGAGGGGCGGGAGGCCGGCCGCGAGGATGTCCTCCTCGGCGGCTTCGAGGATCTTCGCCATGGTGCGGACGGTCTGCACCGCATACTTGCCGACGCTGGTCTCGCCGGAGAGCATCACGGCGTCCGTGCCGTCGATCACGGCGTTGGCGACGTCGGAGGCCTCCGCGCGGGTGGGGCGGGAGTTCTCGATCATCGAGTCCAGCATCTGGGTGGCGACGATCACCGGCTTGGCGTTCCGCCGGGCCAGCTTGACGGCGCGCTTCTGGACGATCGGGACCTGCTCCAGGGGCATCTCGACGCCGAGGTCGCCGCGCGCCACCATGATCCCGTCGAAGGCGGCGACGATGTCGTCGACGTTCTCGACGGCCTGCGGCTTCTCGACCTTGGCGATGACGGGCAGCCGGCGGCCCTCCTCGTCCATGATGCGGTGGACGTCCAGGATGTCCCGGCCGCTGCGGACGAAGGAGAGGGCGATGACGTCGAGGCCGGTGCGCAGGGCCCAGCGCAGGTCTTCTTCGTCCTTCTTGGACAGGGCGGGGACGGAGACCGCGACTCCGGGCAGGTTGAGGCCCTTGTGGTCGGAGACGACGCCGCCCTCGACGACGCGGGTGTGGACGCGCGGGCCGTCGACCTCGGTGACCTCCAGGCACACCTTGCCGTCGTCCACGAGGATGCGCTCGCCGGCCGACACGTCCTCGGCGAGGCCGGCGTACGTGGTCCCGCAGATGTGGCGGTCGCCCGCCACGCCCTCCTCGACGGTGACGGTGAAGGCGTCGCCGCGTTCGAGGAGGACGGGGCCTTCCGTGAAGTGGCCGAGGCGGATCTTGGGGCCCTGGAGGTCGGCGAGGGCGCCGACGCTGCGGCCGGTCTCGTCGGAGGCCTTGCGGACGTGGCGGTAGCGCTCCTCGTGCTCGGCGTGGTCGCCGTGGCTGAGGTTGAAGCGGGCGACGTCCATCCCGGCTTCGACCAGGGATTTGATCCGGTCGTAGGAGTCGGTGGCGGGGCCCAGGGTGCAGACGATTTTCGCTCGGCGCATGAGTCGAGCCTAAGTCTTACCCGGCGGTAGCGAATTCGCTGGACATGGCCGCTCAACAACCTTTGCGTGAAGGGCTGTTGACGAGGGCCGCATTGTGCACCCGGCCGCTCCGACGAGCATCCGCACGGGCGCCCGGATTCCTCGAACGGATGAATTCACAGGTGCGGAGGGACCATGGTGAATTGCGCCCTCACCTCGGCCCGCACCCGCATCCGCTCCGGTTCGAGGTCGAGCGGCTCGGGCGCCGCGTCCTCCGGGGAGGCGGCCCTGCGGAGCGCCCGGCGCTCGAGGGTGCCCTGCGGACGTCCGCCCGTCGCTTCGCCGCCGAGGTCGGCCAGCTCGATCAGGGCGGCCACGGAGGTGCCCAGCGCCTCGGCGTACTCGGTCGCGCGCCGTACGGCGTCCCGCACCGCCTGCCGGCGGGCCTCGCGGTGGACCGGCGAGTCCGGGCGCAGTTCCCACCAGGGGCCGTCGACCCGGGTGAGGTCGAGGCCGGCGAGGCGGGTGGCGAGGTCGCCGAGGGCGGTGAAGTCGGTCAGCGCGGCGGTGACGTGGACGTGGCCGTGGTGGCCGCGGACGCGTTCGCCGCGGCCGTGCGGGGCGAGTTCGGGGGCGACGGACACGGCGCCGGTCGACACCTCGGCGACGGCGTCGCCGTAGGACCTGACCAGGTCCAGGACCTGGGCGTTGCGGCGGGTGAGGTCGTCGAGGGTGGTGCGGCGGTCCCGGCCGCGGGCGGTGACGGTGATGCCGAGGCGGGCGATCTCGGGGTCGGCTTCGAGGGTGGTCTCGCCGCGGACGAGGAGGAGGGGGGCGTCGGGGGTGCCGTGGGCGGCGGGCGTGGCCATACGCCCCACTCTGGCAGGCCTTACCTGGTTATGGGACGGCTCCCGGGTGGTTGCGGTCATCAGATCGAAACCTGCGGGGTCTGTTGTCGTTTGCCATGGCCGGGTCAGAATCTACGCGCGTTCGGCTGCGCGCGTCCCTCGTCCACGCGCATCTGTCTACGCGCGTCATTGGTCGTCGCCCGAGGAGCACAGCATGCCGTTGAACCGCCGGAAGTTCCTGAAGAAGTCCGCCGTGACCGGGGCGGGGGTGGCGATCGCGAGCACGGTCGGGGCACCGGCGGCGCAGGCGGCGGCGACCGGGAAGCCGGCCAGGCCCGCCAAGCGGTACGCGCTGACCGTGCTGGGCACGACGGACCTGCACGGGCACGTCTTCAACTGGGACTACTTCAAGGACGCGGAGTACTCGGACGCCAAGGGCAACGCGCAGGGCCTGGCGCGCATCTCGACCCTGGTGAACAAGATCCGCAAGGAGAGGGGCCGGGAGAACACGCTGCTCCTGGACGCGGGCGACACGATCCAGGGCACGCCGCTGACGTACTACTACGCCAAGGTGGACCCGATCACCGCCAAGGGCGGTCCGGTGCACCCGATGGCGCAGGCGATGAACGCGATCGGGTACGACGCGGTGGCACTCGGCAACCACGAGTTCAACTACGGCATCGAGACGCTCCGCAAGTTCGAGGAGCAGTGCGACTTCCCGCTGCTCGGGGCGAACGCGCTGGACGCGAAGACGCTGAAGCCGGCGTTCCCGCCCTACTTCATGAAGACGTTCCGCGTGAAGGGCGCGCCGCCGGTGAAGGTGGCGGTGCTGGGCCTGACCAACCCGGGCATCGCGATCTGGGACAAGGCGTACGTGCAGGGGAAGCTGACCTTCCCGGGTCTGGAGGAGCAGGCGGCGAAGTGGGTGCCGAAGCTGCGGTCGATGGGTGCGGACGTCGTCGTGGTGTCGGCGCACTCGGGTTCCTCGGGCACGTCGTCGTACGGTGACCAGTTGCCGTACGTGGAGAACTCGGCGGCGCTGGTGGCGCAGCGGGTGCCGGGGATCGACGCGATCCTGGTGGGGCACGCGCACGTGGAGATCCCGGAGCTGAAGGTCGTCAACGACGAGACCGGGAAGGCGGTCGTACTGTCGGAGCCGCTGGCCTACGCGGAGCGGCTGTCGCTGTTCGACATCGAGCTGGTCTTCGCCCGGGGCCGCTGGAGCGTGGAGTCGGTGGCGGCGTCGGTGCTGAACTCCAACACGGTCGCCGACGACCCGAGGATCACCAAGCTGCTGTCGGACGAGCACGCCAAGGTCGTCGAGTACGTCAACCAGGTCGTCGGCACGGCGACGGACACCCTGACCACGGTCGAGGCGCGCTACAAGGACGCCCCGATCATCGACCTGATCACCAAGGTCCAGGAGGACGTGGTGAAGGCGGCCCTGGCGGGCACGCCGTACGCGTCCCTGCCGGTGATCGCGCAGGCGTCGCCGTTCTCGCGGACCTCGGAGATCCCGGCCGGCGAGGTGACGATCCGGGACCTGTCGAGCCTGTACGTGTACGACAACACGCTGGTCGCGAAGCTGATGACGGGCGCCCAGGTGCGGGCGTACCTGGAGTACTCGGCGGAGTACTTCGTGCAGACGGCGGCGGACGCGGCCGTGGACGTGGCGAAGCTGACGAACGCCGGCGGCCGTCCGGACTACAACTACGACTACGTGTCGGGGCTGTCGTACGACATCGACGTCGCGCAGCCGGCCGGGTCGCGGATCAGGAACCTGACGTACGGCGGGGCGGCGCTGGACGATGCCCGGCAGTTCGTGCTGGCGGTGAACAACTACCGGGCCAACGGCGGCGGTGCGTTCCCGCACGTGGCGTCGGCGCAGGAGCTGTGGGCGGAGTCGACGGAGATCCGGACGCGGATCGCGGAGTGGGTGACGGCGAAGGGCGTGCTGGACCCGAGGGACTTCGCGTCGGTGGACTGGAAGCTGACGCGCGACGGTACGCCCGTCTTCTAGCCGGCGGGCGGCCGGCGGCCGGCGGCGCGTGAGGGACGGTGGGGGCCGGGCTCCCGCCGTCCCTTCGTCGTGGCCGGCGGGTCACCGGTCTTCGAGGAGGGGGGTGAGGGTGGACGGCTGCCGGACCGACGGGACGGTGGGCCGGGGGTCGAGGCCGAAGGTGGTGAAGGCGGTGCGGCGCGGGAGGGGGTAGGTCTCCTTGCCGGTGAGGGTGTTCAGGACGGTGGCGCTGCGCCAGGCGGCGAGGCCGAGGTCGGGGGCGCCGACGCCGTGGGTGTGGCGTTCGGCGTTCTGCGCGTAGACGTGGCAGCCGGAGCCGGTCACGGACGGGTCGAGGACGAGGCGGAAGTGCTCGTCGATGCGGGGGCGTCCGGCGCTGTCGCGGCGGAGGTGGGCGTCGAGTCCGGCGAGGACGGTGTCCAGGGGGCGTTCGCGGTGACCGGTGGCGAGGACGACGGCGTCGGTGGTGAGCCGGCTGCGGGTGCCCTGCCGGACGTGTTCGAGGTGCAGTTCGATCCGGGTGGTGGCGATGCGGCCGGCGGTGCGGACGCGGACGCCGGGGGTGAGGACGGCGTCGGGCCAGCCGCCGTGGAGGGTGCGGCGGTACAGCTCCTCGTGGATGGCGGCGAGGGTGTCGGCGTCGATGCCCTTGTGGAGTTGCCACTGGGCCTCGACGAGGCGGTCGCGGGCCGGTTCGGGCAGGGCGTGGAAGTAGCGGGTGTGGTCGGGGGTGAAGTGTTCGAGGCCGAGCTTGGAGTACTCCATGGGGGCGAAGGCCTCGGTGCGGCCGATCCAGTGCAGGCGTTCGCGGCCCGTGGGACGGTGGCGCAGGAGGTCGAGGAAGACCTCCGCGCCGGACTGTCCGGAGCCGACGACGGTGACGTGGCCGGCGGCGAGGAGTTCGGCCCGGTGGTCGAGGTAGTCGTCGGCGTGCAGGACGGGGACGCCGGGGGCGTCGGTGAGAGGGCGCAGGACGTCGGGGACGTGGGGCTCGGTGCCGATGCCGACGACAACGTTCCTGGTGTGGGTGCGGTCGGCGGCCTCGGCTTCGCCGTCGGGGCCGAGCCGGGTGAAGTCGACCTCGAACAGGTCGCGTTCGGGGTTCCAGCGGACGGCGTCGACCCGGTGGCCGAAGTGCAGTGCGGGGAGGCTGTCGGCGACCCAGCGGCAGTAGGCGTCGTACTCGGCGCGGTGGATGTGGAAGCGCTCGGCGAAGTAGAAGGGGAAGAGGCGCTCGCGGGTCTTCAGGTAGTTGAGGAAGGTCCAGGGGCTGGTGGGGTCGGCGAGGGTGACGAGGTCGGCGAGGAAGGGCACCTGGACGCGGGCGCCGTCGATGAGGAGACCGGGGTGCCAGGCGAAGGTGGGGCGCTGTTCGTAGAAGACGGCGTCGAGTTCGGCGAGGGGCCGGGCGAGGGCGGCGAGGGAGAGGTTGGCGGGGCCGATGCCGATGCCGACGAGGTCGCGGAGGCTGTCGGGGTCCGGGTGGGCGGGGGTGTTCATGCGGGGGTGTTTCCTTCCACCAGTTCCAGGAGGGCGGCCAGGTCGTCGGGCCGGGTGCGGGGGTTGAGGAGGGTGGTCTTGAGCCAGAGCCGGCCGTCGAGGCGGGCCCGGCCGAGGACGACGCGGCCCTCGGTGAGCAGCCGCCGCCGGGTCCGGGCCACGGTCTCGTCGTCGGCGGCGGCCGGGCGGAAGAGGACGGTGCTGAGGGTGGGGGTGTCGTACAGCTCGAGGGCGGGGTCGGCGGCGACCAGGGCGGCGAGGTCCTGGGCGCGGGCGCAGACCTCGTCGACGAGGGCGCCGAGGCCGGTGCGGCCGAGGGTCGCGAGGGTGACGGCGGTCTTGAGGATGTCGGGGCGGCGGGTGGTGCGCAGCGAGCGGCCGAGGAGGTCGGGGAGGCCGGCCTCGGTGTCGTCGTCGGCGTTGAGGTAGTCGGCGCGCTGGTTCAGGGCGGTGAGGTCGTCGGTGTCGCGGACGGCGAGGAGTCCGGCGGCGGCCGGCTGCCAGCCGAGTTTGTGCAGGTCGAGGGTGAGGGTGTCGGCGGCGTCGAGGCCGGTGAGCCGGGCGCGGTGGCGGTCGCTGAACAGCAGGCCGCCCCCGTAGGCGGCGTCGATGTGCAGGCGGGCGCCGTGCGCGGAGCAGCGGGCGGCGATGTCCGGGAGGGGGTCGATGAGCCCGGCGTCGGTGGTGCCGGCGGTGGCCGCGACGAGCAGCGGGCCGGGCAGGCGGGTGAGGGCCTCGTCGAGGGCGACGGGGTCGAGGGTGCCGGCCGGGGCGGGGACGACGACCGGCTCGGGCAGGCCGAGGAGCCAGGCGGCGCGGGGCAGCGAGTGGTGGGCGTTGGCGCCGCACACGAGGCGGAGGCCGGCGCCGAGCCGCTCGCGGGCCAGGAGCAGGGCGAGGTGGTTGGACTCGGTGCCGCCGGTGGTGACGAGGGCGTCGGCCAGGCCCGCCTCGGCCGCGAGCGCGCGGGTGACGAGCGCCTCCAGCTCCGAGGCGGCCGGGGCCTGGTCCCAGGAGTCCAGGGAGGGGTTGAGGACGGAGGCGGCGAGGTCGGCGGCGGCCGCGACGGCGAGGGGCGGGCAGTGCAGGTGCGCGGCGCACAGCGGGTGGGCGGGGTCGGCGGAGCCCTCGGCCAGGACGCGGACCAGGGTGTGCAGGGCGGCCGGGTCGCCCCGCTGCGGGAGGACCTCGCCGACCGCCGCGCGCACCCGGGCGGCGACCGCGACGGGGCCGCCCGCGGGCAGGGGCCCGCCGCGGGCGCGGGCGCCGGCGTCCAGCGCGTCGAGGACGGTGGCGAGCAACGGCCGCAGCGCGGCCGGTCCTTCGGGGCCTGAGGCGAGGGGCGGCGTGCGCATGGGCTCCTCCGGGGCGGGGAGTCCCAGTTTGTCGGTGGTTGCGACGACGTGCCCTGGCTGTACGGGTTTTTGGACCCGAAAGTGGGAGGCTCCGCGGGATACCGTGCGGGCGGGGGGCCGGGAGCCGCCGCCCCCGGCCCCCGCCCGCTCCGGTGCGAACGTGTCGTCCCGCAACCGCCCTGGCGGGGTTACGCCGTCGTGCCCTCCCTGACCCGCAGGGCGCGTCGCAGGTCGTCCAGCTGGTCCGCCAGCTTGCGGCGCAGGGACGGGGTCGGGTCCGCCTCGCGCAGGCAGGCCTCGCCCAGGGCCAGGTTCTCGGCGTCGACGGCGTGCGCGGGGAACGCCCAGCGGCCGACGGCGTCCGCGATGGCGGGGCCGCGGCGGGCCGCCACGGCGACCGCGTCGTCGTAGAAGCGCGGCACGTACTGCCGTACGAGGTCGGCCTGTTCGGGCTGCCAGAAGCCCTGGGCGGTGGCGGTGAAGAGGTAGTTGGACAGGTCGTCGCCGTCGAACATCGCGGCCCAGGCCGCGCGCTTGGCCTCCTCGTCGGGCAGGGCGGCGCGGCACCGGGCGGCGCCTTCGCGGCCGTTGGCGGACGGGTCGCGTTCCTGTTCGGCGGCGATGGCGGCCTCGTCGGCGGCGCCGAGGACGGCGAGCCGGGCGAGGACCCGCCAGCGCAGGTCGGGGTCGAGTTCGGGTCCGCCGGGGACCGTGCCCTCGGCGAGCCAGGCGGCGATGGTCTCCGGGTGGGCGGCGACGTCGATGAAGTGGCGTACGGCGATCAGGCGCAGGCCTGGGTGGTCGCCGTCCTCGGTGCGGCGGATGAGGTCGCGGCACAGCGAGGACAGGGTCGCCAGGGCCGCGGGGCGCTCCTCGGGGGTGAGGTGGCGGTCGGCGATCTGGGTGGACGCGAAGGCGAGGACACCCTGGGCGAGGGCCAGGTCGGTCTCGCGCGGGAGGTGGACGCGGGCGGTCTCCAGGTAGGCGCCGGGGGCGAGTTCGCCGTCGCGGACCGCGTCGCGCAGGGCGTTCCAGACGACGGCGCGGGTCAGCGGGTCGGGCAGCCGGGACAGGCTCGTGCCGACGGACTCGGCGGACGCGGCGTCGAAGCGGACCTTGGTGTAGGTGAGGTCGCCGTCGTTGAGCAGGAGCAGCGCGGGGGGCTTGCCGATGGGCTGCGGCGCGCTCTGCGGGATGTCGATGTCGACGCGTTCGCGCAGGGTGAGGCGGCCCTCGTCGTCGGAGAGGTCGTGGTCGTACAGGCCGACGGCGATGCGGTGCGGGCGGCTGCCGGTGTGCTCGACGGTGAGGGCGCAGGTGCCGGCCTCGGTGGTGACGGTCGGGGTGAGGGTGTCGACGCCGGTGGTGCGCAGCCAGGCGTCGGCCCAGGCGTGGACGTCGCGCTGAGTGGCGGAGGCGAGGGAGTCGATGAAGTCGGCGAGGGTCGCGTTGGCGAACTTGTGCCGCGCGAAGTGGGTGTTGATGCCGGCCAGGAAGTCCTTCTCGCCGAGCCAGGTCACCAGCTGGCGCAGGGCGGAGGCGCCCTTGGCGTAGGAGATGCCGTCGAAGTTGAGGAGTGCGGAGGCGGTGTCGGCGACGTCCTCGGGGGCGACGGGGTGGGTGGAGGGGCGCTGGTCGGCGTCGTAGCCCCAGGCCTTGCGGACGACGCCGAACTCGGTCCAGGTGTCGGTGAAGCGGGTGGCCTCGGCGGTGGTCTGGTAGCCCATGTACTCGGCGAAGGACTCGTTCAGCCAGATGTCGTCCCACCACTTGAGGGTGACGAGGTCGCCGAACCACATGTGGGCCATCTCGTGCGCGATGACCATGGCGCGGGTCTGGCGCTCGGTGTCGGTGACGGCGGAGCGGTAGACGAATTCGTCGCGGAAGGTGACGAGGCCGGGGTTCTCCATGGCGCCGGCGTTGAACTCGGGGACGAAGGCCTGGTCGTAGGAGTCGAAGGGGTAGGGCTCGGCGAACTTCTCGTGGTAGCGGTCGAAGCAGGCGCGGGTGACGTCGAGGATCTCGTCGGCGTCGGCGTCGAGGTGGGGCGCGAGGGAGCGGCGGCAGTGGATGCCGAAGGGCAGGTCGCGGTGTTCGGTGCGCACGGAGTGCCAGGGGCCGGCGGCGACGGCGACGAGGTAGGTGGAGATCGGCGGGGTGGTGGCGGCCCGCCAGCGGCCCTCGCCGAGGTGCTCGGTGACGCCGTTGGCGAGGACGGTCCAGCCCGCGGGGGCCTTGACCGACAGGTCGAAGACGGCCTTGAGGTCGGGCTGGTCGAAGGCGGCGAAGACGCGCTGGACGTCGTCCATGAACATCTGCGTGTAGACGTAGGTCTCGCCGTCGGCGGGGTCGGTGAAGCGGTGCATGCCCTCGCCGGTGCGGGAGTAGCGCATGCTCGCGGTGATCCGCAGTTCGTGTTCGCCGGCGGCGAGGTTCTTCAGGGGCAGCCGGTTGCCGTCCAGGGTCTGCGGGTCGAGGGTCTCGCCGTCGAGGACGGCGGAGCGCAGCTCGGCCGGCTTCAGCTCGACGAAGCTGTCGGCGCCCGTGCGCGCGGTGAACCGGATCACGGTGCGTGACTCGAAGGTCTCGTCGCCGGTGGTCAGGTCCAGTTCGATGGTGTAGCGGTGGACGTCGAGGTGCTGGGCACGGGTCTGCGCTTCGTCGCGCGTCAGTACGGACATGCAGGCCATGCTGCCCGATGCCGCAGGCCGGGCACAGGGGCGGATCGGTACGCGCCGTTTGTCCCCCGTCCGCGCGCGCCGGGAGGGCGGGATTCCGGTGCCGACGGCGCGGGGCCGGGCCCGCGTCCGCCGGGCGGCGCCTGCGGCGCCGGGCCTGGCCTACGTGGCCGTAGGGGTCCGCGGGCCCGTCGGACGGGCCTCGGTGTCGCGCTGGGGCGGCACCCGTGTGTCCGGGGCCTCCGGGGTCCCGGCGCCCAGGCCCTCCACCCGGGCCCGCAGCGCGCGCGTCTCCTCCTGGAGGGCGACGTAGCGCTGGTGGGCGTCGTAGAGGTAGCGGACCTTGGTGCGCAGGGCCAGCGGGTCGACCGGTTTCATGACCAGGTCGGCCACGCCGAGGCCGAAGGCGGTGGCGGTCAGTTCCTGGTCGGGGCCGAAGCCGGTGAGGAGGATGACGGGGATGTGCTGGGTCTGTTCGAGGCGCCGCAGGTAGCGGACCACGTCCAGGCCGCTGACGCCGGGCATCCGCACGTCGAGCACGAGGAGGCCGACCCGGCCCCGCAGCACCTGCTTGAGCGCCTCGTCGCCGCTGGTGGCGCGGGTTATCCGGTGGCCCAGCGGCGCCAGGACGTTCTCCAGCGCGTACAACGTGTCCTGGTGGTCGTCCACGATCAGGATCCTGGCATCCGGCGGCATGACCGACGTCCCTCCCGCGATGGGACCACCAGCTTATGCCCGAACCCTGACGCGCAGTGTCCGTCGGCTGACGCCCGGTGCCCGCCGGGGCGCGCGCGGTGCCGGCCGCGCCGGGTTCGGATCCGCCGCGCGCGGGGCCGTCCGTGGAGGTCAGGCGCCGTTGACGGCGTCCTCGGCGATGCGCTCGTGGTGGCGGATCACCTCGGCGATGATGAAGTTGAGAAGTTTCTCGGCGAACGCCGGGTCGAGCTTGGCGCTCTCGGCGAGGGTGCGCAGGCGGGCGATCTGGCGGGCCTCGCGGGCCGGGTCGGCGGCCGGCAGCTGGTGGCGGGCCTTGAGGTGGCCGACCTGCTGGGTGGCCTTGAAGCGCTCGGCGAGCATGTGGATGACGGCCGCGTCGATGTTGTCGATGCTGTCGCGCAGCCGGGCGAGTTCCTCGTGGACGGCGGGGTCGACGTCACCGGTTCCGGTGTTGCTGGTGGTCATGGGCGTTCACCCTAGTGCGTCGCGATCCGGGGCCGGCGGCCGCGGGATCACCGTCCGCCGGGGCCCCGGGCCCCGTCGTCACCTTCCCGCCGGGGTCGCTTCCGGCGGTTGCTCGTACAGTGGAAACGGGTGCACGGCGTCTTGGGGGTACGGGCGTGGCGAACGGCGGACCGGTCGAGCACGGTTATCCCCACCTGGACACGGTGCGGGACGCCGTCACCGCGCTGTACCGGCGGCTGTCGTACGACACCGTCCACCAGTTCCCCGTCAGCGTGGCCCCCGCGGACGTCGCGTTCTGCGACACCGACGACCTGCATCTCGGGGCGCAGCGGGTGGCGCGGGAGCTGGTGCGGCACTTCCGCCTGCCGGACGCCCGGGTGATCGTCGGCTTCCGGGAGATGCAGCACGCCGCCAACGTCGAACTGACGGCGGGGCCCGAGTACTTCATCGAGCTGAACGACCGGTTCCGCACCCACCGGCGGGACATCGGCGCGGCCCTGGCGCACGAGATCATGCACGTCTTCCTGCACCGCGTGGACCTGGCGTTCCCCGGCACGCGTGACAACGAGATCCTCACGGACACGGCCACCGCCTATCTGGGGGCGGGGTGGCTGCTGCTCGACGCCTACCGGGAGGACGCGGTCTCCTCGCAGAAGCTGGGGTACCTGACGCCGGAGGAGTTCGGGTACGTGCTGGCCAAGCGGGCGCTGGTCTTCGGCGAGGACCCGTCGACGTGGTTCACCAGTGCGCAGGCGTACACGGCGTACGTCGAGGGGCGGGAGCGGGCCCGTCTCGACGGACGGCAGCCGCCGTTGACGGCCGCGGGGTGGGCGGGGCGGCGGCGCTACGCGCGTGACCGACGGCACGCGCAGGACACCCCGGCGCCGGCCGCCTCGTCGACCGCTCCGTACGCCTTCGTGCCGGACGGGCGGGGGCCGCTGCGGGTGACGTTCCCGTGCCCCACCTGTCTGCAGCGGATCAGGGTGCCGGTGCGGGGGCGGGTGCGGGCGCGGTGCGGGTTGTGCCGGACGGTGCTGGAGTGCGACACCTGAGGCGTCCGCCCGGCCGTGGGCGTCCCGGACGCCGTGCGGCTCAGCGGCCGGGGCCCACGATCCCCCGCGCCCGCGCCGCCGTCAGCCACCGGGGGAACTCGCCGACCAGACGGTCGTACAGGTCCGCGTCCGAGACCCTGCGCGGATCGGCGCCCGCGTGGAAGAAGCCGGCGTTGTCGACGACCCGCTTTCCCGGCACGGGCAGCTCGTCGAGCCTGCGCAGGAAGTCGAACTGCTTGCTGTCCTCGTCCCCGAAGCCGATGAACTGCCAGAACAGCGGCAGCGTGGAGGCCTTGCACAGATAGCGCTCGGCGGCGAGCTTGTCGATCGGCCCGCCGTCGGTCTGGAAGACGACGAGGGCGGGCTCGCGCGAGCCGCTGTCGAGGTAGTGGTCGATGACGGCGTCCATCGCCAGGTGGTAGCTGGTCCTGCCCATGTGCCCGAGACCGGCCGCGATCCGCTCCACCCGCCCCCGGTGGTCGGCGAGCGCGATGTCGGTGACGGCGTCCACATCGGTGGAGAAGAACACCACCGGCACCCGCCCGTCGTCGTCGAGGTGCGCCGAGAGCCCCAGCACCCGGTCGGCGAGCGCCTGCACGCTGCCGTCCCGGTAGTACGGCTTCATCGACCCCGAGTAGTCCACGACCAGGTAGACGGCGGCCCGCTGCCCGTCCAGGCCGTGCTTCGCGAGGGACACCCCGGCGCTCTTGTACAGGCTGACCAGCGCGGGCGCCGTCTCCTGGACCTTGCTGAGACTGATCGCGACCATGGGCGACACCCTCCCACACCGGGACGTGCGGCGGCGCCTGCCCGGTCGTCCGGTCGGGGACAGTGGGGCAGACGCCGTCTCGGGGGGTGTCCGGGGGCAGTGCCCCCGGGCATCCCGCCCGTACGCCTTTGTACGGGACGCTTGGTGACGGACCGTCAGGCGGAGCGTGGGGCGATCCGCCGGGCGGTCCGTCAGGAACCGGACCGTCAGACCATCAGGGACCGGTCGGTCGGCCGGATCGGGGCCGGCAGTTCGCTGGCGCCGGTCAGGAAGCGGTCGACGCCGCGGGCGGCCGAGCGGCCCTCCGCGATCGCCCACACGATGAGGGACTGGCCGCGGCCGGCGTCACCGGCGACGTACACGCCCGGCACGTTGGTCCGGAAGTCGGCGTCGCGGGCGATGTTGCCGCGTTCGTCCAGCTCCAGGCCGAACTGCTCCACCAGGCCGTTCTCGCGGTCGGTGCCGGTGAAGCCCATGGCGAGGGTGACCAGCTGGGCGGGGATCTTGCGTTCCGTGCCCGGCTTCTGGGTCAGCCTGCCCTCGACGAACTCGACCTCGGTGAGGTGCAGCCACTGGACGTTGCCGTCCTCGTCGCCCTCGAAGTGGGTGGTGGAGACGGAGTAGACCCGCTCGCCGCCCTCCTCGTGCGCGCTGGTGACCTTGTAGAGCATCGGGAACGTCGGCCACGGCTGGGCGACCGGGTTCCGCTCCTCGTTCGGGCGGGGCATGATCTCCAGCTGCGTGACGGAGGCCGCGCCCTGGCGGTGGGCGGTGCCCACGCAGTCGGCGCCGGTGTCGCCACCGCCGATGACCACGACGTGCTTGCCCTCGGCCGAGATGGGGGGCGCCACGAAGTCGCCCTCCTGCACCTTGTTGGCCAGCGGCAGGTACTCCATGGCCTGGTAGACGCCCTTGAGTTCGCGGCCGGGGACCGGCAGATCACGGGCGGTCGTGGCGCCGGCGGCGATGACGACCGCGTCGTAGCGCTTCTTCAGGTCCGTGGCCTTGAGGTCGCGGCCGATCTCGATGCCCGTGCGGAAGCGGGTGCCCTCCGCGCGCATCTGCTCGATACGGCGGTTGATGTGCCGCTTCTCCATCTTGAACTCGGGGATGCCGTACCGCAGGAGGCCTCCGATGCGGTCCGCGCGCTCGTAGACGGCGACGGTGTGACCCGCCCGGGTCAGCTGCTGGGCGGCGGCCAGGCCAGCCGGGCCCGAGCCGATGACCGCGACCGTCTTGCCGGACAGCCGCTCGGGGATCTGCGGGGCGACGTCACCGGTCTCCCACGCCTTGTCGATGATCGAGACCTCGACGTTCTTGATGGTGACCGGCGGCTGGTTGATGCCGAGCACGCACGCCGACTCGCACGGGGCGGGGCACAGCCGGCCCGTGAACTCCGGGAAGTTGTTCGTGGCGTGCAGGCGCTCGGAGGCCGCCGACCAGTCCTCGCGGTAGGCGAAGTCGTTCCACTCGGGGATCAGGTTCCCCAGCGGACAGCCGTTGTGGCAGAACGGGATGCCGCAGTCCATGCACCGGCTGGCCTGCTTGCCGATGATCGGCAGCAGCGAGCCGGGGACGTAGACCTCGTTCCAGTCCCTGACGCGCTCCTCGACGGGGCGGGACTTGGCGACCTCGCGGCCGTGGTTGAGAAAGCCCTTGGGATCAGCCATTGGTCGCCGCCTCCATCATCTTCTCGGTGATCTCGGTCTCGGAGAGACCGGCTCGCTCGGCGGCGTCCTTGGCGGCGAGCACTGCCTTGTACGTGCTGGGGATGATCTTGCTGAAACGCTCCACGGAGACGTCCCAGTCGACGAGCAGCTTCTCGGCGACCGTCGAGCCGGTCTCCTCGGCGTGGCGGCGCACCACGTCGTGCAGCCACGCCTTGTCGGTGTCGTCGAGCGCCTCGACGGCGCCGAGGTTGCCGGCGTTGACGTTGTCGCGGTTCAGGTCGATCACGTAGGCGACGCCGCCGGACATGCCGGCCGCGAAGTTGCGGCCCGTCTCGCCGAGGACCACCGCGTGGCCGCCGGTCATGTACTCGCAGCCGTGGTCGCCCACGCCCTCGGAGACGACCGTCGCGCCGGAGTTGCGGACGCAGAACCGCTCGCCCGTCCGGCCGCGCAGGAACAGCTCGCCGCCGGTCGCGCCGTACGCGATGGTGTTGCCCGCGATGGTCGAGTACTCGGCCAGGTGGTCGGCGCCCCGGTCCGGGCGGACGACGATCCGGCCGCCGGAGAGGCCCTTGCCGACGTAGTCGTTGGCGTCGCCCTCCAGGCGCAGCGTGACACCGCGCGGGAGGAAGGCGCCGAAGGACTGGCCGGCCGAGCCGGTGAAGGTGATGTCGATGGTGTCGTCGGGCAGGCCCGCGCCACCGAACTTCTTCGTCACCTCGTGGCCGAGCATGGTGCCGACCGTGCGGTTGATGTTGCGGATCGCGACCTGGGCGCGCACCGGGTGGGCGTCGGCCTGGGAGTCCGCGGCCAGCGCGTCGGCGGCGAGCCTGATCAGCTCGTTGTCGAGCGCCTTCTCCAGACCGTGGTCCTGCTCGACGACCTGGTGGAGCGAGGCGCCCTCGGGCAGCGCCGGCACGTGGAACAGCGGCTCCAGGTTCAGGCCCTGGGCCTTCCAGTGGTCGACGGCGCGCTCGACGTCGAGGACCTCGGCGTGGCCGACGGCCTCCTCGATCGAGCGGAAGCCCAGCTCGGCCAGCAGCTCGCGGACCTCCTCGGCGATGAACTTGAAGAAGTTCACCACGTACTCGGCCTTGCCGTTGAACCGGTCGCGCAGCACCGGGTTCTGGGTGGCGATGCCGACCGGGCAGGTGTCCAGGTGGCAGACGCGCATCATGACGCAGCCGGAGACGACGAGCGGCGCGGTGGCGAAACCGAACTCCTCGGCGCCGAGCAGCGCGGCGATGACCACGTCGCGGCCGGTCTTGAGCTGGCCGTCGGTCTGCACGACGATGCGGTCGCGCAGGCCGTTGAGCAGCAGGGTCTGCTGGGTCTCGGCGAGGCCCAGCTCCCAGGGACCGCCCGCGTGCTTCAGGGAGGTCAGCGGGGACGCGCCCGTACCGCCGTCGTGGCCGGAGATGAGGACGACGTCCGCGTGGGCCTTGGAGACACCGGCGGCGACCGTGCCGACGCCGACCTCGGAGACCAGCTTCACGTGGATGCGGGCCTGCGGGTTGGCGTTCTTGAGGTCGTGGATCAGCTGGGCCAGGTCCTCGATGGAGTAGATGTCGTGGTGCGGCGGCGGGGAGATCAGGCCGACGCCCGGCGTCGAGTGACGCGTCTTGGCGACCCACGGGTAGACCTTGTGGCCGGGCAGCTGGCCGCCCTCGCCGGGCTTGGCGCCCTGGGCCATCTTGATCTGGATGTCGTCCGCGTTGACCAGGTACTCGGAGGTGACGCCGAAGCGGCCGGAGGCGACCTGCTTGATCGACGAACGCCGCGTCGGGTCGTACAGCCGGTCCGGGTCCTCGCCGCCCTCACCGGTGTTGGACTTGCCGCCCAGCTGGTTCATGGCGATGGCGAGGGTCTCGTGCGCCTCCTTGGAGATGGAGCCGTACGACATGGCGCCGGTGGAGAAGCGCTTGACGATCTCGCTGACCGGCTCGACCTCGTCGAGGGGGATCGGCTGCCGGCCGGAGCTGAAGCCGAACAGTCCGCGCAGCGTCATGAGGCGCTCGGACTGCTCGTTCACGCGGTCCGTGTACTTCTTGAAGATGTCGTAGCGGCCCGCGCGCGTGGAGTGCTGGAGGCGGAAGACCGTCTCCGGGTCGAACAGGTGCGGCTCGCCCTCGCGGCGCCACTGGTACTCGCCGCCTATGTCCAGCGCGCGGTGGGCCGGCGCGATGCCGCTGGCCGGGTAGGCCTTGGCGTGACGGGCGGCGACCTCCTTGGCGACGACGTCGATGCCGACGCCGCCGATCTTGGTGGCCGTGCCGTTGAAGTACTTCGCGACGAAGGCGTCGTCGAGACCGACGGCCTCGAACACCTGGGCGCCGCGGTAGGAGGCGACGGTCGAGATGCCCATCTTGGACATGACCTTCAGGACGCCCTTGCCGAGGGCGTAGATCAGATTGCGGATCGCCTGCTCGGGCTCCATGCCGTCCAGGAAGGTGCCGGCGCGCAGCAGGTCCTCGACGGACTCCATCGCCAGGTACGGGTTGACGGCGGCGGCGCCGAAGCCGATCAGCAGGGCGACGTGGTGCACCTCGCGGACGTCACCGGCCTCCACCAGCAGGCCCACCTGGGTGCGCTGCTTGGTGCGGATGAGGTGGTGGTGGACGGCCGCGGTGAGCAGCAGCGACGGAATCGGCGCGTGCTCGGCGTCGGAGTGTCGGTCGGACAGCACGATGAGGCGGGCGCCGTTGGCGATGGCCTCGTCGGCCTCGGCGCAGATCTCCTCGATCCGCGCGGCCAGGGCGTCCCCGCCGCCGTGCACCCGGTACAGGCCGGAGAGGGTCGCGGCCTTGAAGCCGGGCATGTCGCCGTCGGCGTTGATGTGGATGAGCTTGGCCAGCTCGTCGTTGTCGATCACCGGGAAGGGCAGCACGACGGAGCGGCAGGACGCGGCGTTCGGGTCGAGCAGGTTGCCCTGCGGGCCGAGCGAGGAGCGCAGGGAGGTGACCAGTTCCTCGCGGATCGCGTCCAGCGGCGGGTTGGTGACCTGCGCGAACAGCTGGGTGAAGTAGTCGAAGAGCAGGCGCGGGCGCGACGACAGCGCGGCGATCGGCGAGTCGGTGCCCATGGAGCCGATCGGCTCGGCGGCCGACTTGGCCATCGGCGCGAGCAGGATGCGCAGCTCCTCCTCGGTGTAGCCGAAGGTCTGCTGGCGGCGGGTGACCGAGGCGTGGGTGTGCACGATGTGCTCGCGCTCGGGCAGGTCGCTCAGCTCGATCTCGCCGGCGTCCAGCCACTCCGCGTAGGGGTTCTCGGCGGCGAGCTGGGCCTTGATCTCGTCGTCCTCGATGATGCGGTGCTCGGCGGTGTCGACGAGGAACATCCGGCCGGGCTGGAGGCGGCCCTTGCGGACGACCTTCGCCGGGTCGATGTCGAGGACGCCGACCTCGGAACCGAGGACGACGAGGCCGTCGTCGGTGACCCAGTAGCGGCCGGGGCGCAGACCGTTGCGGTCGAGGACCGCGCCGACCTGGACGCCGTCGGTGAAGGTGACGCAGGCGGGACCGTCCCAGGGCTCCATCAGGTTGGAGTGGAACTGGTAGAAGGCACGGCGGGCCGGGTCCATGGAGTCGTGGTTCTCCCACGCCTCCGGGATCATCATCAGCACGGAGTGCGGCAGCGAGCGGCCACCGAGGTGGAGCAGCTCGAGCACCTCGTCGAAGGACGCCGAGTCGGAGGCGTCCGGCGTACAGATGGGGAAGACGCGGTCGATGCGCTCCTGGTCGCCGAAGAGGTCGGAGACGAGCTGGGACTCGCGGGCCGCCATCCAGTTGCGGTTGCCCTTGACGGTGTTGATCTCACCGTTGTGCGCGACGAAGCGGTACGGGTGGGCGAGCGGCCACGACGGGAAGGTGTTCGTCGAGAAGCGCGAGTGGACGAGCGACACGGCCGAGGCGAAGCGGCGGTCGGACAGGTCCGGGAAGAAGGGTTCGAGCTGGCCGGTGGTCAGCATGCCCTTGTAGACGATGGTCCGCGCGGACAGCGAGGGGAAGTAGACGCCGGCCTCGCGCTCGGCGCGCTTGCGCAGCACGAAGGCGCGGCGGTCGAGGTCGATGCCCTTCGAGGTGCCGTCGGTGACGAAGACCTGCCGGAAGGCCGGCATCGTCGAGCGGGCGGTGGCGCCGAGGAGCTCGGGGGCGACCGGGACCTCGCGCCAGCCGAGGACGGTGAGGTCCTCTTCGGCGGCGATCGTCTCGATGCGCGAGACGGCGTCCTGGAGGCCGTCCTGCGGCAGGAAGGCGATGCCGACGGCGTAACCGCCGGCCTCGGGCAGCTCGAACCCGGTGACCTCACGCAGGAACGCGTCGGGGACCTGGGTGAGGATGCCCGCGCCGTCGCCGGAGTCGGGCTCGGAGCCGGTGGCGCCACGGTGCTCGAGGTTGCGCAGAACGGTCAGCGCCTGCTCGACCAGCGTGTGGCTCGCCTCGCCGGTGAGGTTGGCCACGAAGCCGACGCCACAGGCGTCGTGCTCGTTGCGGGGGTCGTACATACCCTGCGCAGCAGGGCGAGCATCCATGAAGGACCAGTTCTGGCCATTCGCGGAATGCTGGGACGGCTGGCGCGGCGTACGCATCGGCTCTCCCGTCGTCGTCTCAAGTGGCATGTCTGCTGGCGAAGGGACGACGTTGGCCCTCTGCGTAAGTGCAAAATTTCGTGCAGGTTACATGATGGAGCGGTTCTCGGGAACCGGATACTCCGTTCCAACATGCGGACGCCGTGGGGTGGCGGCGGGGTGCCGCACGAGCGGCTGAAAGTGTGTGGGGGGGCTTGACCGGACACCATCGGTCGGACCGGTGTCCGTCGGCCCTCGGGGGCGGAGGGGGCCTCGTAGCCCACTCCACGGGTGCACCGCGGGCGTCATTGCCCACAGCGCTTACGGCTCATGCCCGGTGGTCAAGCGCGCGAAACCAGCGAGTAACGGCTATTTATGCGGCCCATCGCATAAATAGCGGCCGTCCTATCCTACGGCCGTTCCGAAGAAACTGCCCAGGGCGTACGTCACACCGGCCGCCGCACCACCGAGGGCGAGCTGCCGCAGCCCGCTGTACCACCAGGTCCGCGCGGTCACCCTGGCCACCACCGCACCGCACAGGAACAGCCCGGACAGCGCGAGCAGGACGGCCGGCCAGAGCACGGTCGCGCCCAGCAGATAGGGCAGGACGGGCAGCAGGGCGCCCAGCGCGAAGGCGCCGAAGCTGGAGACGGCGGCGACCAGCGGCGAGGGCAGGTCGGAGGGGTCGATGCCCAGTTCCTCGCGGGCGTGTATCTCCAGCGCCTGCTCGGGGTCGCGCGACAACTGCGAGGCGACCTGCCGGGCGAGCTCCGGCTCGACGCCGCGGGACTCGTAGAGCGCGGCCAGCTCGGCCTCCTCGTCCTTGGGGTGCTTCCTCAGCTCGCGCCGCTCGACGTCGAGTTCGGCCTCGACGAGTTCGCGCTGCGAGGCCACGGAGGTGTACTCGCCGGCGGCCATCGAGAAGGCGCCGGCGGCGAGACCCGCGAGCCCGGTGAGCACGATGGTCTGCCGCTCGACCGCCCCGCCGGCGACACCGGTCATCAGGGCGAGGTTGGAGACGAGGCCGTCCATCGCACCGAAGACGGCCGGCCGCAGCCAGCCGCCGTTCACGTCCCGGTGGGTGTGGTTGTCCCGGTGCGCCTCGTGCAGCGCCGCCTCGTTCTCGATGAGAGCCATGCCGATCTCCAGACGTACGTCTCCGCGCCGCCCGGCGTGACCCCCGGACAGCCCTCTTTGGATTCATTCCATATTTTGACAACGCTGAGAATACGTGCACCCTTCCCTCCTCGCCAGCAAGGAAAGGCTCCGCTAACCTGCAGCTTTACCCTTGTTCGCTCATTCGATCGGGAGTGCGCACAGATGTCGACCGGGTGACATGGCGGCTCGGGAGGCTCAGGTCAACCGCCGACGGTGGGACACATCCCGCAAAGGGCTCCGCACCCGTGCGCGGCCCCCGGAGGGAAGGCCCCGTATGGCATCGATCGCCTGCATGCCCCCGGTCCCGGCGCCGGGGGACGCCACCGGCCTCCGCGACCGGGCCCGCGGCGCACTGCTCGGCCTGGCCGTGGGAGACGCCCTCGGCGCACCGGCCGAGAACCTCAAACCGTCCGAGATCCGCGCCCGCTGGGGCCGGGTCACGGGCTACGTCACCGATCACCCGGCCGGCACCGACGACACCGAGTACGCGATCTTCTCGGGCCTCCTGCTGGCCCGGCACGGCTCCGCGCTGACCCCCGCCGACGTGGAGGCGGCCTGGCACCGGTGGATCACCGACCGCCACGAGGGCCCCTTCCGCGGGGCGGGCTTCAGCGAACGCGGCACCCTGGAGAACCTCCGCCGGGGCCTGGCCGCCCCCGTCTCCGCCCAGCACCGGCACGCCTGGAGCGACGGCCTCGCGATGCGCGCCGCGCCCTTCGGCGTCTTCGCCGCGGGCCGCCCGGCCGAGGCTGCCCGCCTGGTCGCCGTCGACGGCTCGGTCAGCCACGACGGCGAGGGCATCTACGGCGGCCAGGCGGTCGCGGCGGGCGTCGCGGCAGCGATGGCGGGAGCGCCGACGGTCGCCGTGGTCGCCGCCGCCCTGGCCGTGATCCCCGACGACTCCTGGACGGCCCGCTCCCTGCGCCGCGCGGTCGCGGTCGCCCACCGCGGCGAACGCGCCGTCCGCTCCGCCGTCGTCATCGGCGGTTACCCCTGGACCGACCTGGCCCCCGAGGCGGTCGCCCTCGCCTTCGGCGCGTACGCGGCGGCCGACGGCGACTTCGCCCGGGCCGTCCTCACGGCCGTCAACATGGGCCGCGACGCCGACACGACGGCCGCGGTGGCGGGCGCCCTGTCCGGCGCCGGCCAGGGCGTCTCGGCGATCCCCCCGGACTGGGCGGCCGCCATCGGCCCGGCCCGCGGCAGCTGCCTCCCGTCGGTCTGCGGCCACCACGTCCTGGACGTGGCCGACCTCCTGACTCCGGCGGCCGCCTCATGAGGCCGCCGGGCCCGTGGGACGAGGGGGCGGCGGGCGGTCCGGTGGCCCTGGCGCCGCCCGCGGACGCCGCCAGGGCCGGTGGCACGACCACGGCGGAGCCGCCCGCACCCGCCGCCGGCGGCGAAGCCGCCACGCCCCGCACCGTCCCGACGAGGCCGACCGGGCCCGCGACCACCGACGGCGGCGACGGCGGGAGCGACAGCGTCGATGCCGACATCGACACCACGGACGCCACGATCACGGTGGAGCCGGGCGGACGCGCGGCCGCCGACGGCGGGGACCCCCGGCCGGGGCCGCCCGCGCCCGCCGGCGATGCCCGCACGGACGGTGCGGGTGGGAAACCCTCCGCGGCCGAGGGCGAGGCCGAGGCCGGACCGGCCCCGCGCCGCACCGAGGGCCTCCTCCTCGGCCTCGCCGCGGGCGACGCCGCCGGCTGGCCCGCCGCCCGTCACCGCGCCGCCCGCATGCCGGAGTGGACCCGCCGCCTCACCCGCGAACTGGACACCTTCGCCGAGCAGAACGCGACGACGACCCTCCCCGTCCCCATCGCCCTGAACCAGTCCCCCGAACCCCTCCGCCTGGGCCCGTCAGACGACGCCGAGTGGGCGGCCTTCGCCGCGGAGGCGGTCCTGCGGGCGGGCGACGACACCGTCCTCGGCGACCTCAGCCGCCAGCGCCGCATGCGCGCCGCCATCGATCTCACCTGGAACGCCGTCGCCAGTGAGGTCGCGGCGGCGGCGGACCGCGCGCCCGAGGTGGAGTCGGCCGTGCTCCCCCTGCGTGCCCGCATCTCGGTCCGGGCCGGGCTCGGCAACTTGGCCACCGGTCTGCGCCCGCCCGCCACCGGCCACGACAACCCGCACTACTTCGACGACGCGGCCTGCGTCCGCGCCTGCGTGCTCGCGGTGGCCCACCCCGGCGACCCCCGACTCGCCGCCGAACTGGCCGAGTTCGACGCCCGCTACACGCAGGACGGCGACGGCGTGCACGGCGCCCGCGCGATGGCGGCGGCGCTCTCCCTGGCCCTGGCCGGCGCGGACACCGGGGCCTGCGTGGCCGCGGCGCTCGCCGAACTCCCCGAGGAGACGGAGATCGGCCGCAACGCCCGTCACGCGCTCGCCCTCGCACGGGCCGCGGAGAGCACGTTCGCCCTGGTGCCGCTGCTGGAGCACCAGATCGTCGACCACGTCTACAGCTACGGCGTCGCCGCCGCCGAGACCGTCCCGGTCGCCCTCGCCCTGGCCGTCGCGTCGGGCGGGCGGATCGCGGAGGCCGTACCGGCGGCGGCCTGTCTGTCGCGGGTCGCGGACTCCGCCCCCGCGCTCGCGGGCGCGCTGACCGGGGCGCTGGGCGGTGCCGCGTCGATCCCGGCGACCTGGCGCGCCGCCTGCCGCACCCTCTCCGGCTGCACCCTGCCCCGCCTCACCGGCACCGACCTGGTGGAACTCGCCGAACTGCTGGAAGCCGCACAACCGGCCGCACCAGGAGGATGATTCGGCCCATGACACCCAAAACAGAAGAAAGCGGCGACAGGTCCGGGGGAATCCCCCAGCGGCAGACCCCGACGAGGCGGCCCCCGGAAGGCGGGACGCTGGAGGAACGCGTCACGGGCGCCCTCGTCGGCGCGGCCGTCGGCGACGCCCTCGGCGGCCCGGTGGAGGGCTACTCCCCCGACCAGATCCGCCGACGCCACGGCGGCCGCGTGCACGGCGTCGTCGGCCCCTGGAACGGCGACGACTGGCGCACGGCCCGCCCCATCGCGCCGTACCACAAGGGCGACGGCCACGTCACCGACGACACCTTGATGACCCATGCGCTGATCAGGGTCTACACCACGGTCCGCGACCACCTGGACTCGTACGCGCTCGCCGGCCACCTGGTCCCCGACCTGATGACGAACCCGCGCTGGATCCCGGAGCTGGAGGCCGAGGCGCTCCCCCTCCAGCGCGTCTTCCTGGCGGAGAAGTGGATGGTCGCGAGGCTCCACTACGGCCATGTCGACCCGCGCGAGGCGGGCGTCGGCAACATCGTCAACTGCGGTGCGGCGATGTACACGGCTCCGGTGGGGCTGGTCAACGCGGCCGACCCGGCGGCCGCCTACGCCGAGGCGATCGACCTGGCGGGCGCCCACCAGTCGTCGTACGGCCGTGAGGCGGCGGGCGTCCTCGCGGCGGCGGTGGCCGCGGCCTGCGCACCCGGCGCGACGCCCGACTCGGTGGTGGCGACGTGCCTGTCCCTGGCCAAGGACGGCACCCGGACCGCGATCGAGCGGGTCTGTGAAGTGGCCTCCCGCCACCAGGACTTCGAGTCGGCGCTGGTCCCGCTCCGGGAGGCGGTGGCGCCGTACGACACCGTCGGCCCCGACTACCGGCAGCCCTCCCTGGCCGCCCGCCGTCCCTCCCGTCTGCACGCCGTCGAGGAACTCCCCGTCGCCCTGGGCATGGTGGTGGTGGCCGGCGGCGACCACCGCCACGCCGTGCTGGGCGCGGTGAACTACGGCCGCGACTGCGACTCGATCGCGACGATGGCCGGCGCGGTGACCGGCGCCCTCGGTTCCCCCGTGCCGGACGAGTGGTCGAAGCAGGTCGCGGAGGCCAGCCGCCTGGACCTGTGGGCACCGGCGACCGCCCTGGCCGAGGTCGCGCGGGAGATCTTCGAGAAGGACGTCCGCCGCCGCCGGGCGCACGAGCGGGCGTTCGCCGCCCTCGGGGGCCGGTGATGCTCCGCCTGACCTGGGTCCAGCCCGAGGACCTCGTCGGCCACGAACTGCGGCAGGCGGCCCAGGACGGCCGCGAACCCTCGGCGGTCGCGGCCCGCTGGCGGGCGGCGGGTGGCTGGGAGGCCCCGGAGCGCGCCGGCGCGTCCCCCCGGCGCGCGTCGCGCTACCTGCGCCTGCTGGCGGAGGACCTGCTGGACGAACTGGCGGACCTGCCGAGCGCCTTGGCGGAGGACGAGCCGACGGACCTGCCGGGCATCAGGGCCGCCTGTCCGGCGTGGCCCGCCGGTCCCGCGGGCGGGCGCGGCCCGGCCCCCACCCCGGCCGGCCTGGAAGCCGCCTGGCTGGGCCGGGCGGTGGGCTGCCTCCTGGGCAAGCCCGTGGAGAAGCTTCCCCTCGGCGCCATCCGCGCCCTGGCCGGCGCCACCGGCAACTGGCCCCTCACCACCTACTTCACGGCCCGGGGCGTCCCGCAGGACCTGCTGGAGGCGCACCCCTGGAACCGCCGCTCGGCACTCACCTCCCTCGCCGAGAACATCGACGGCATGCCCGAGGACGACGACCTCAACTACCCCCTGCTCAACCTGCTCCTGCTCCGGCGTCACGGCAGGGCCTTCACCACCGCCGACGTGGCACGCCTCTGGCTGGACGAACTCCCCGCCGGGCGCACCTTCACGGCCGAACGCGTCGCCTACCGCAACCTGCTCTGCGGCGTCGAGCCCCCGCACACCGCCCGCCACCGCAACCCCTTCCGCGAGTGGATCGGCGCGCTGATCCGCGCCGACGTCCACGGCTGGACCAACCCCGGGGACCCGGCCGCCGCCGCCGAGCAGGCGCACCGCGACGCCACGCTCACCCACACCGCCAACGGCGTCTACGCGGCGATGTTCGCGGCGGCCGCCATCGCCGCCGCCGCGACGGGCGGGCACGACGTCCACGCCTGCCTGCGCACCGGCCTCACCGTGGTCCCGCCCCGCTCGCGCCTGTTCCGGGCCGTCACCCACGCGATCGGACTCGCCCGCGAGCACGCCGACTTCGACACGGTCGTGGACGAACTCCACGCCGCGCACGGCGCGACCCACCACTGGGTCCACGCCGTCCCCAACACCGCGCTGATCGCCGCCGCCCTCACCCACGCCGACGGCGACTTCACCGGCTCCGTCTGCCGTGCCGTGTCCGGCGGCCTGGACACCGACTCCGCCGGCGCCACCGCAGGCGGAGTCGCCGCGCTGCTCGCCGGCGACCCGGCCGCCCTCCCCGACCGCTGGACGGCCCCGCTCAAGAACCGCCTGACCACCTCCGTCGCCGACTTCGACGGCACCGGATTCGACACCCTCGCCCACCTCACCCACCGGGAGGCTGCACGCCCATGACCGACATCGTCGTGCTCGGCAGCACGCACACGGGCCCCGTCGCCGACGTCGAGAAGCGGCACACGTCATGACCGGACCGGGCAACGCCCGCACCGCGACCGGGACGGGCGGCGCGCCCCTCGCCGGTCTGCGCGTCCTGGACCTGGCCACCCTCTTCGCCGGCCCCCTCGCCGCCACCATGCTCGGCGACTTCGGCGCGGAGGTCGTCAAGGTCGAGCACCCGTCGAAACCCGACCCGTCCCGGGGCCACGGCCCCTCCAAGAACGGCGTCGGCCTGTGGTGGAAGCTCCTCGGCCGCAACAAGCGCGCCATCACCCTGGACCTGTCCAGGCCCGGCGGCCGCGCCACCCTGCTCCGCCTCGCCGCCACCGCCGACGTGATCATCGAGAACTTCCGCCCCGGCACCCTGGAGAAGTGGGACCTCGGCTGGGAGGAGCTGTCGGCGGCCAACCCCCGGCTGGTCCTCACCCGCGTCACCGGCTTCGGCCAGTTCGGCCCGTACGCCCACCGCCCCGGCTTCGGCACCCTCGCCGAGGCGATGAGCGGCTTCGCCTCCATCACCGGCGAACCCGACGCGCCTCCGACCCTGCCGCCGTTCGGCCTCGCCGACTCCATCGCGGCGCTCGCCACGTCGTACGCCGTCATGACGGCCCTCGCCGCCCGCGACCGCACGGGCGAGGGCCAGGTCGTCGACATGGCGATCATCGAACCGATCCTGACCGTCCTCGGCCCGCAGCCCCTCTGGTACGACCAGCTCGGATACGTCCAGGAGCGCACCGGGAACCGCTCCGCGAACAACGCCCCGCGCAACACCTACCGCACGGCCGACGGCACCTGGGTCGCCGTGTCCACGTCGGCCCAGTCGGTGGCGGAGCGGGTGATGCGGCTGGTCGGCCGCCCCGACCTGATCGACGAGCCCTGGTTCGCGACGGGCGCCGAACGGGCCGCCCACGCCGACGTCCTCGACACGGCGGTCGGCACCTGGATCGCCGCCCGCACCCGCACCGACGTCCTCGCCGCCTTCGAGAAGGCGGAAGCGGCCGTCGCCCCGATCCAGGACGTACGGGACGTGCTGACCGACCCCCAGTACCAGGCCCTCGACACCGTCACCACGGTCGACGACCCCGAACTGGGCCCGATCCGCATGCAGAACGTCCTCTTCCGCCTCTCCTCCACCCCCGGCGCGATCCGCTGGACCGGGCGCCCGCACGGCGCGGACACCGAGGCGGTCCTCACCGAACTGGGCCTCACCCCGGCCGACCTGGAGGCCCTGCGGACGGAGGGCGCCCTGTGACCTTCCCGCTCACCTGGCTGTACGTCCCCGGCGACCGTCCGCACATCGTCGCCAAGGCCCTGCGCTGCGGAGCGGACGTCGTGGTGATCGACCTGGAGGACGCAGTCGCCCCCGGCCGCAAGGAGTACGCCCGCGCGGCCACCGCCGAGCTGCTCTCCGAGGAACAGCCGGTCCCGGTCCACGTCCGGGTCAACGCCCTGGACGGGCCCCTCGCCGCCCCCGATCTCCGGGCGGTGGCGGCCCTCCCCGGTGTCCGTGGCCTCCGCCTGCCCAAGGTGACCTCGCCCGCCCAGATCACCCGGATCGCCGGCCGCGTCGCGGAGCACGGCCCGCGCCCGCTCTACGCCCTCCTGGAGACGGCCCTCGGCGTCGAACACGCCTATGCCATCGCCGCCGCCCACCCCGACCTGCGCGGCATCTCCCTGGGCGAGTCCGACCTGCGGGCCGACCTCGGCGTACGGGCGGACGCGGGCCTCGACTGGTCCCGCTCCCGGGTGATCGTCGCCGCGCGGGCGGCGGGGCTGGCCCCGCCGCCGCAGTCGGTCCACCCCGACATCCGCGACCTCGAAGGCCTGGCGTCCTCCTGTGCACACGGTCGCAGCCTGGGCTTCCTGGGCCGGTCGGCGATCCATCCCCGCCAGCTCCCGATCATCGAACGGGCCTACCTGCCCACGCAGCGGGAGGTCGAGGAGGCGGAGACGATCGTGAAGGCGGCAGCGGCCGAGCCGGGTGCCCAGGCCCTGCCGGACGGCCGGTTCGTCGACGCGGCGGTGGTGGCGACGGCCCGGCGGACGCTGTCGCTGGCCCGTCGCACCTGAGCCGTCGCACACGACGAGGGCGCCCGGAGATCCCGGGCGCCCTCGTCGTCGTGGAAGTCGCCGTCAGCTCTTCTTGCCCGCCGAGCCGGACTCGGCGGCGTCCTTCGCCCGGTCGCCCGCCCCGTCCTTGCCGTCCTCGACGTCCTTCGTCCCGGCCTCGGCGTCCTCGTCGGTCTTCGCGCCGGCCTTGCCGTCGTCGCCGCCCTGCGCGGGCTCGGCCTTCGCCCCGGCCGCGGCTCCACCGTCGGCCTCGGAGCCGGCGGCGGCCTCACCGCCGGTGGGGTCGTCCGCGCCCGGTTCCACCACGGCCTCCCGTCCCGGCCGCTTCCTGGCCGAGATCACGAGGTACGCCACGGCCAGCAGGAACACGACGAGCGCGGTCCAGTTGTTCAGCCGCAGACCGAGAATGTGGTGGGCGTCGTCGACGCGCATGTACTCGATCCAGAAGCGGCCGGCGCAGTACGCGGCGACGTACAGGGCGAACGCCCGTCCGTGCCCCAGCTTGAAACGGCGGTCGGCCCAGACGACGAGGAGGGCGACGCCGACGCACCACAACGACTCGTACAGGAACGTCGGGTGGTAGTAGCCCGGTTCCCGGCCGTCCACGGAGGACGTGATGTGCAGGGCCCACGGCAGGTCGGTCTCCTTGCCGTACAGCTCCTGGTTGAACCAGTTGCCCCAGCGGCCGATCGCCTGCGCGAGGGCGATGCCCGGCGCGATGGCGTCGGCGTACGCGGGCAGCGGGATGCCCCGGCGGCGACAGCCGATCCAGGCGCCCACCGCGCCGAGCGCGATCGCGCCCCAGATGCCGAGGCCGCCCTCCCAGATCTTGAAGGCGTCCACCCAGTCGCGGCCCTCGCTGAAGTACAGCTCGTAGTCCGTGATCACGTGGTAGAGCCGGCCGCCGATCAGGCCGAAGGGCACGGCCCACACGGCGATGTCGGCCACCGTGCCGGCCCGCCCGCCCCGGGCGATCCAGCGCTTGTTGCCGAGCCAGACGGCGACGAAGACACCGATGATGATGCAGAAGGCATAGCCGCGCAGCGGAATGGGGCCGAGGTGGATCACTCCGCGCGACGGGCTGGGAATGTAGGCAAGTTCCATGGCAGGGTCGACGCTACCGTGCCGGGCCGGGCCCACGGCGGGCAGCCCGGCTACGGCTCCATAACGGGCCGGTGAGCGGGGCTCACCCCTGGTCGGCCTCCTCCACCATCTTCTTCAGCTTGGCCGGCGTCATCGTCTGGTCCTGGTAGATGTTCTTGCCGTTGAACAGGACGGTCGGGGTGCCGGTGAAACCACCGGTGCGGAAGGCCTGGTTGGACTTCTCGACCCAGCCGTCGTGGGTGCCCTTCCCCACGCAGGTGCGGAAGGCGGGGGTGTCGAGGCCGTCGACCTTGCCGGCGAGTTCGAGGAGCTTGTCGTCGTCGGCGAAGGCGTCGTCGGTCTCCTCCGGCTGGTTCACGTACAGCACGTCGTGGTAGGCGGGGAACTTCCCGGCGTCCTGCGCGCAGGCCGCGGCGTTGGCCGCGGTGCGGGACCCGCTGCCGCCCATGTTGCCGTCGATGATGGTGGCCAGGTGGTACTCCACCTTCAGCTTTCCGGCGTCGGTCAGCTCGTGGATCGTCGAACGGTAGGTGTCCTCGAAGGACTTGCAGGCCGGGCAGCGGAAGTCCTCCCACACGGTGAGCGTGGACTTCGCGCTCTCCTTCCCGACCGGGATCGCGAGGGCGTCCTTGCCCTGCGCGCCCGAGGGCGCCACGACCGGGCCCGCGCTGTCGCCGCCGTCGTCCTTGCCGGCGTTCGCCGCGACGATGCCGACGACCGCGGCCAGGCCCAGTACACAGACGACGCTCGCGGCGACGATCAGCGTCCGCCGCCGTCGCTCCGCGGCCTTCTGCCTGTCACGCTCGACCGCCAGCCGCTCCCGGGCGGTGCGCTTCCTGTCACGATTCTTCTCGCTCACACCCCGGAAACGAACCGGGGAGGCGCCCAGCGCCTCCCCGGTCCCAGGTCCACCCGTTCGAGTGATCGGTTCCTCCCGTGCCCGACGTGCTCCGCACGGCCGCGTGTCAGGCCTGGCCGCGCACGCCCTTCGCCAGCTCGCCCGCGAGTTCGCGCACGGCCGCGACACCGGCCGCCTCGTCCGGGGCGTCGAGCATCCGCTTGACGAAGGCCGAGCCGACGATCACCCCGTCGGCGAAGCCGGCGACCTCGGCGGCCTGCCGGGGGTCGGACACCCCGAGGCCCACGCAGACGGGCAGGCCGGTGCCGGTCGCGCGGATGCGCTCGACCAGGGTCTTGGCCTGCGTGCCCACCGACTCGCGGGTGCCGGTGACCCCCATCAGCGAGGCGGCGTAGACGAATCCGCTGCCCGCCCGGGTGATCGTGGCCAGCCGCTCGTCCTGGCTGCTGGGCGCCACGACGAAGACCGTCGCGAGGCCGTGCTTCTCGGCGTGCTCCCTCCACAGCGCGGACTCCTGCACGGGCAGGTCGGGCAGGATGCAGCCCGCCCCGCCCGCCTCGGCCAGTTCGGCGGTGAAGCGCTCGACGCCGTAGCGGTCGACGGGGTTCCAGTACGTCATCACGAGGACCGGCTTGCCGGTGGCCTCGGACGACTCCCGGACGGTGCGCATGACGTCCGCGATCCGTACGCCGCCGCGCAGGGCGATGTCGTCGGCGGTCTGGATGACCGGGCCGTCGAGGACGGGGTCGCTGTGCGGCAGACCCACCTCGACGACGTCGGCGCCGCCGTCCAGAACGGCCTTGATCGCCTCGATGCCGCCGTCGACCGTCGGGAACCCGGCCGGCAGGTAGGCGATGAGCGCGGCGCGTTCCTCGGCCCTGGCGGCGGCGAGGGTGTCCGACAGCAACTGGATGTTCCCGCTCACTTGGCGTCCCCCTCGATCTCGGCGGTGTCGGCCGCGTCGGCGGCGACCTCGGCGTCGGTGTCGTACAGGCCGAAGTAGCGGGCGGCCGTGTCCATGTCCTTGTCACCGCGGCCGGAGAGGTTGACGACGATCAGCCCGTCCTCGCCCAGCTCCCTGCCGACCTCCAGGGCGCCGGCCAGCGCGTGCGCGCTCTCGATGGCCGGGATGATGCCCTCGGTGCGCGACAGCAGGCGCAGCGCCTGCATGGCCGCGTCGTCGGTGACCGCGCGGTACTCGCCGCGGCCGCTGTCCTTGAGGTAGGAGTGCTCGGGGCCGATGCCCGGGTAGTCCAGGCCGGCCGAGATCGAGTACGGCTCGGTGATCTGGCCCTCGTCGTCCTGGAGGACGTAGGAGCGGGAGCCGTGCAGGATGCCGGGCTCGCCCGCGGTGAGGGTGGCGGCGTGCTCGCCGGTCTCGACGCCGTGCCCGGCCGGCTCGCAGCCGATGAGGCGTACGTCCGTGTCCGGGATGAAGGCGTGGAAGAGGCCGATGGCGTTGGAACCGCCGCCGACGCAGGCGACGGCCGCGTCGGGCAGGCGTCCGGTGCGCTCCAGGATCTGGCGGCGGGCCTCGACGCCGATGACGCGGTGGAAGTCGCGCACCATCGCCGGGAAGGGGTGCGGTCCGGCGACCGTGCCGAACAGGTAGTGGGTGCGGTCGACGTTGGCGACCCAGTCGCGGAAGGCCTCGTTGATGGCGTCCTTCAGCGTGCGGCTGCCGGACTTCACCGCGACGACCTCGGCGCCGAGCATGCGCATCCGGGCCACGTTGAGGGCCTGCCGCTGCGTGTCGATCTCGCCCATGTAGATGGTGCATTCGAGGCCGAACAGCGCGCAGGCGGTGGCGGTGGCGACGCCGTGCTGGCCGGCGCCGGTCTCCGCGATGACGCGCGTCTTGCCCATGCGCTTGGTGAGCAGCGCCTGGCCGAGCACGTTGTTGATCTTGTGGGAGCCGGTGTGGTTGAGGTCCTCGCGCTTGAGGAACACCCGGGCGCCACCGGCACGTTCGGCGAACCGCGGCACCTCGGTGAGGGAGCTGGGCCGGCCGGTGTAGTTGACGAGCAGGTCGTCGAGCTCGCGGGCGAACTCGGGGTCGTGCTTGGCCTTGTCGTACTCGACGGCGACCTCGTCCACGGCGGCGACCAGGGCCTCCGGGATGAACTTGCCGCCGAAGGCGCCGAAGTAGCCTTCGACGGTGGGGATCCGACCCTCGGGGTCGGGAATGAAGAACTCGCTGGGCATGCGGAAACCTCACGGTGAGTTGGGGAGAAACCGATCGCCGTGGGGCGGAGCTGGTCCGACGACCTCAGGCCGGGTGCGGCCGGTCGGGCCCGGGCGGCGAAGCCGCGTGGGCGGACACTGCGCTGCGCCCCTCGGGGGCGCGCTGCCATCGGCGTCCGTTCACCTGGCCCGGCTCGTCTCCGATGACGTACCGCACCCTGCGGCCGTGCACCCTGCGGGCGGGCGCGCGGCAGCCGCGGGGGCGGCAGCCGCGCGCGAGGCGGGCGTACCGGTCCGTGGCCGTGAGGGTGATCGGGAGCGTCATCGTGCCCAGCCTAGCGGGGTCAGCCCCGGCCGTGCCGCAGTGCGGGGTGCTCGCCCGCCGCCACCAGGTCGGCGACCGCCGTCTTCGGGTCGCGGCCGGTGACGAGGGACTCGCCGACCAGGACCGCGTCGGCGCCGGCGTTGGCGTAGGCGATCAGGTCGTGCGGGCCCCGGACGCCGGACTCGGCGATCTTGACGAGGTGGTCCGGGATCTCGGGGGCGACCCGCTCGAACGTGCCCCGGTCGACCTCGAGGGTCTTGAGGTTGCGGGCGTTGACGCCGATCAGCTTGGCGCCCGCGTCCACGGCGCGCTCGACCTCGTCCTCGTCGTGCACCTCGACGAGCGGGGTGAGGCCGATGGAGACGGCGCGCTCGATCAGCGACTCCAGGGCCGACTGGTCGAGGGCGGCGACGATCAGCAGGGCGAGGTCGGCGCCGTACGCGCGGGCCTCCCACAGCTGGTACGACGTGACGATGAAGTCCTTGCGCAGCACCGGGATGTCGACGCGCGCGCGGACCGCTTCGAGGTCGGCGAGCGAGCCGCCGAAGCGGCGTTCCTCGGTGAGGACGGAGATGACGGCGGCGCCGCCCGCCTCGTAGTCGGCGGCGAGGCCCGCCGGGTCGGCGATCGCGGCCAGCGCGCCCTTGGAGGGGCTGGAGCGCTTGACCTCGCAGATCACCTTGACGCCGTCGCCCTTGAGCGCGGCGACCCCGTCCTTGGCCGCGGGGGCCTTGGCGGCGCGCTCCTTGAGCTCGTCGAGGCTGACGCGCGCCTGCCGCTCCGCGAGGTCGGCACGGACTCCGTCGATGATCTCGTCGAGCACACTCACGCGAGCGGCCCCCTTCCAGACGGTTGCGGTTCCAGCGACCAGAGGAGATGGATGGTCACTGCGATGGTATCCGGAGGAGGGCGGTGGCCTCGCATCCGGTGGGGGGCGGTTCCTCCCCCACCCTCGAACCAGCTTCGCACGGCTCGGGCGGGAGGTGCCCCCCGTGCTGGACGTTCACCGGTGGTCAAGGAAGCAGCCAGCCGCCGGACGGCAGGTTCCGGACCACCGTGAAGACCAGCAGCAACGCGCCCAGCGTCCACATCGGGACCGGTCCGGGATCGACGCGGACCGGGCGGCCCCGTGCCGCGCGGACCACCCAGACGGTCCACAGCACCGCAAAGCCCGCGTAGCCGGCCACGGCCACGGCGTTGGCGTGCAGCGCGGTCACCAGGTCGCCGTGCGCGAAGGCGTGGGCGCTGCGCAGACCGCCGCAGCCGGGACAGGAGAGGCCCGTGACCCGCAGCAGCGGGCAGACCGGGTAGTGGCCCGGCTCGTTGGGGTCGACGGCGGCCACGTACGCGAAGGCGCCCACGACGGCCGCGAGGATCCCGGCGGGCACCGCGAGCCGGGCCAGGACCGTCGCGGGAGCGGGTGGTGTCACGCTGCGGCTGTCTGCGTTCACGCCTCGTATTGTGCCCCGCGACTCCTCCGCGCGCGCGTGAGGGGCGGCCGGTTCGGTACCGGCCGCCCCTCACGCGAGGTCGTTCGCGGGCGTCAGCCCTCGGCGCCGGCCGGCTCGCGCGTCGCCGTGACCCGGTGCACCGGGTGGGCGTCCTTCGGCATGCCGAGGCCCATGGCGCTCATGACGGCGCCGACGACACCCCCGAGGACCACGATCACCATGCCGGCCCAGAAGCCGAGCGGCTCGGCCATCACCATGAACGCGCCCGCGACGCAGAAACCGATGAAGGCGATGGTGACACCGGTCCAGGCGGCCGGGGTGTGTCCGTGGCTGCTGCCCGCCATGACTTGCTCCTCGTTGCTGTCTATGTGGCGTACTGGTCGTACATGTCCGAGCCGGGGGCTCGTCCTCCATTGTCCCGTACGCGCACGTGTGCAGAAGTGCCGGGGTGGCTTCCGGTCGAGTCTGGTTCGCCACACCGGGGAACCGGACGCGGAGGCGGATCAGGCCGGGTCCGCGCCCGTGGGGTCCTCGCCGCGGTCCAGGGCCTTCCAGATGTCCTCGGGGCGGTCGGGGTCGACGACCGGGGCCCTGCGCCGGGCCCGGGGGGTGCCGTCGCGCTCGTAGCGGCCCGACATGGCCGGCCACAGGCGGCCGTAGCGCAGGGCGAGCAGGCCCGCCAGGAGGATCAGGGCGCCACCCGCCGCCGCGGCGTACGGCCAGGCCGTGTGGGTGAGGGAGGCGACGGCCGCGGCGGTGTCCCCGGAGGCCTTGGCGGCCTTGTCGTCGAGGGCGGAGCTGTCGGAGGCGCCGAGCAGCGCGGCGACGACGATGCCGGCGCCGGAGAGCGCGAGGAGGGCGGAGACGGCGAGGCGGCCCGCCCGGCGGACGGCGAAGACGGCGACGAGCGCGGCGAGGCCCACTATGGCGAGCGCCGCGGGGACGCCCGTGACGTCGCTGCCCTTGGCGGTCAGGGGGAAGGCGCCTCCCGCCACCGTCGCCGTGCCCTGCGACCAGCGCTGCCGGGTCGCGAGCAGGGCCAGAGCCGCGCCCAGCGCACCGCACATCAGGGCGAGCGCGAGGCTCCGGCGGCCGGACCGGGCGGGAGCGGCGGCTTCGGAACGGGGGTGAGGAACGGCAGTCACGTACTCCACTATCGCCTGAACCCCGGGCGAACCGTCACCCGGGGCTCACGTGAGCCTCGTCCTACTTCGCGCGAAGCGCCCCTACTTGGCCAGTCGGTTGGCGGTGTGGACCGCGCGGAGCACGGCCGCCGCCTTGTTGCGGCACTCCTGGTCCTCGGCGACCGGGTCGGAGTCGGCGACGATGCCGGCGCCGGCCTGGACGTAGGCGGTGCCGTCGCGCAGCAGGGCGGTGCGGATGGCGATGGCGGTGTCGGAGTCGCCGGCGAAGTCCAGGTAGCCGACGCAGCCGCCGTACAGGCCGCGGCGGGACGGTTCCAGTTCGTCGATGATCTGCATGGCGCGGGGTTTGGGGGCGCCGGAGAGGGTGCCCGCCGGGAAGCAGGCGGTGAGGACGTCGAAGGCGGTGCGGTCCGCCGCGACCCGGCCCGTGACCGTCGAGACGATGTGCATGACGTGGGAGTAGCGCTCGACGGACATGAAGTCGACGACCTCGACGGAGCCGGGTTCGCAGACCCGTCCCAGGTCGTTGCGGCCCAGGTCGACGAGCATGAGGTGCTCGGCGCGCTCCTTGGGGTCGGCCAGCAGCTCGTCGGCGAGCGCCTGGTCCTCCTGCGGGGTCGCCCCGCGGTGCCGGGTGCCGGCGATGGGGTGCACCATGGCCCGCCCGTCCTCGACCTTGACCAGTGCCTCCGGGGAGGAACCCACGACGTCGAAGCCGTCGAAGCGGAACAGGTACATGTACGGCGAGGGGTTGGTGGCCCTGAGGACCCGGTAGACGTCCAGCGCGCTCGCCGTGCACGGCGTCTCGAAGCGCTGGGAGGGGACGACCTGGAAGGCCTCGCCCGCGCGGATGCGCTCCTTGACGTCCTCGACGGCCCGCCGGAAGTCGGGGCCGCCCCACCGGGCCGTGTACTCCGGCAGTTCGGAGGGGGGCAGGACGGCGGGCGGCTGGGCCACGGCGCGCGAGAGGTCCGCCTCCATGGCGTCGAGGCGGGCGACGGCGTCCGCGTGGGCCTCGTCCACGCCCGTGTCGAGGTCGTTGTGGTTGATCGCGTTGGCGATCAGCAGGACGGAGCCCTCCCAGTGGTCCATCACGGCGAGGTCGCTCGTGAGGAGCATGGTCAGCTCGGGCAGCCGGAGGTCGTCGCGCTCGCCGGGGCCGATCTTCTCCAGCCGGCGGACGATGTCGTAGCCCAGGTAGCCGACCATGCCGCCGGTGAAGGGCGGCAGGCCCTCCTGGTGAGGGGTGTGCAGGGCCTCGATGGTGGCGCGCAGGGCGGCCAGCGGGTCGCCGTCGACGGGGACGCCGACGGGCGGCGTGCCGAGCCAGTGGGCCTGTCCGTCGCGCGCGGTGAGCGTGGCCGCCGAGCGCACGCCCACGAACGAGTACCGGGACCAGGAACGGCCGTTCTCCGCGGACTCCAGCAGGAAGGTGCCGGGGCGCTCGGCGGCCAGCTTGCGGTAGAGCGCGACCGGGGTGTCGCCGTCCGCGAGGAGCTTGCGGGTGACCGGAACGACGCGGCGGTCGGTGGCCAGCTTGCGGAACGTCTCGAGATCCATGACGGCTGACCTTACTGATCCGGGGCGGAGGTGCCGGAATCGGCGCTCCCGGCGTCCTCGAGGAGCACGTCGGCGTCGAAGCAGGTGCGGGCGCCGGTGTGGCAGGCGGCACCGACCTGGTCGACCTTGACCAGCAGGGTGTCGGCGTCGCAGTCCAGGGCGACCGCCTTGACCCACTGGAAGTGGCCGGAGGTGTCGCCCTTGACCCAGTACTCGCGGCGGCTGCGCGACCAGTACGTGCACCGTCCGGTCGTCAGGGTGCGGTGCAGCGCCTCGTCGTCCATCCAGCCGAGCATGAGCACCTCTCCGGTGTCGTACTGCTGGGCGATGGCCGGCACGAGGCCGTCGGGGCTGCGCTTGAGGCGCGCGGCGATGTCCGGAGCGAGACCGCGGGGCGGGGAACCGTGGGGCGAGGCGTCTCGATCAGGGGCGGTGGCCGGGTGACGGGCGGGCTTGCTGGTCATGGGGCCATTGTGCCGCGCGGTGGTGACACTCCCGGGCCGATGTCCACTGGGCGGACCCGCCGGACGGTCGTAGGCTGACGGCATGTCGACTTTCGCCAAGCGTGAACGACTTCTGCTCGCCGAGCTCTTGGAGACGGTGGGGCCCGAGGCGCCGACCCTCTGCGAGGGCTGGCGGACCCGCGACCTGGCCGCGCACGTGGTGGTGCGCGAGCGCCGGCCCGACGCGGCCGGCGGCATCATCGTCAAGCAGCTCGCGTCCCGGCTGGACAGGACGATGGAGGAGTTCGCCGCCAAGCCGTACGAGGAGCTGATCCAGCTGATCCGTACCGGCCCGCCGCGGTTCTCCCCCTTCCGGATCAAGCAGCTCGACGAGGCGTCGAACACCGTCGAGTTCTACATCCACGGCGAGGACGTGCGCCGCGCCCAGCCCGACTGGACGCCCCGTGAGCTGGACCCGGTCTTCCAGGACGCCCTGTGGTCGCGCCTGGAGCGCACCGCCCGGCTGATGGGCCGTGGCACCCCGACCGGCCTGGTGCTGCGCCGCCCGGACGGGCGTACGGCGGTCGCCAACCGCGGCACCCCGGTCGTCACGGCGACCGGCGAGCCCTCGGAGCTGCTGCTGTTCCTGTACGGCCGGCAGAGCGCCGCCAAGGTGGACCTGGTCGGCGACGAGGCCGCCATCACCGCACTGCACAGCGGCAAGCAGCTCGGCATCTGAGAGGACGCCGCAGTGATCAAGGTCGCCGTGACGAGCGTGTACGTCGACGACGTCACCAGGGCCCATGCCTTCTACACCGACGTCCTCGGCTTCGAGACCCGCGTCCACCTGGACCTGGGCGACGGCGCGCAGTACGTCACCGTGGGCGCGGCCGAGGGCGCCCAGCGGGACCTCCAGCTGCTGCTGGAACCCGGCCACGGCCCGGTCGCGGCGCCGTACCGCGCGGCGCTGCGGGAGGCCGAGCTGCCCTGCATCGTGTTGTCCGTGGACGACATGCGGGCGGAGTTCGAGCGGCTGAGCGGCCTCGGCGTGCACTTCGCGCAGGAGCCCCGGTCGCGGGGTCCGGTGATCACCGCGGTGCTGGACGACACGGTCGGCAACTACGTGCAACTGGCGCAGGCCAGGGGATAGTCCGGCCTTCGTGTCCGCTCACGCGTGCGCCCCGGCCACCAGGTGGCCGGGGCTGACGTCGGTGGGGGACGCCTCAGCGGACCGGGTGGCCCGCCGCTCGCAGCGCCTGCTTGACCTCGCCGATGCGCAGGTCGCCGAAGTGGAAGACCGACGCGGCCAGGACCGCGTCCGCGCCCGCCTCGACGGCCGGGGGGAAGTCGGAGAGCTTGCCGGCGCCGCCGGAGGCGATGACCGGCACCGAGACGTGCTTCCGGACGGCGGCGATCATCTCCAGGTCGTAGCCGTCCTTGGTGCCGTCCGCGTCCATCGAGTTGAGCAGGATCTCGCCGGCGCCCAGCTCGGCGGCGCGGTGGGCCCACTCGACGGCGTCGATGCCGGTGCCGCGGCGGCCGCCGTGGGTGGTGACCTCGAAGGAGCCCGACCCGGTGCGGCGGGCGTCCACGGAGAGCACCAGGACCTGGCTGCCGAAGCGCTCGGCGATCTCCTTGATCAGCTCCGGGCGGGCGATCGCGGCGGTGTTGACGCCGACCTTGTCGGCGCCGGCCCGCAGCAGCCTGTCGACGTCCTCGGGGGTGCGCACCCCGCCGCCGACGGTGAGCGGGATGAACACCTGCTCGGCCGTGCGCCGGACCACGTCGTAGGTGGTCTCGCGGTTGCCCGACGAGGCGGTGATGTCCAGGAACGTCAGCTCGTCGGCGCCCTCGGCGTCGTACACCTTGGCCATCTCGACGGGGTCGCCCGCGTCGCGCAGGTTCTGGAAGTTGACGCCCTTGACGACCCGGCCGTTGTCCACGTCCAGGCAGGGGATGACTCGGACCGCCAGGGTCATGAATCCACGGCTCCTCTGATTGCTTCTACTAGTTGCCTCTGAACGCTTCCAGTTCCACGGAGACCAGGACGCGCGGGTCGATGAACCCCTCCACGACCAGCAGGGTCGCGGCCGGGCGCACGGTGTCGAAGAGTTCCTTGTGGGCCCGGCCCACCTCGTCGACGTCCCGCGGATGCGCCAGGTGCATCCGGGTCCTGACCACCGACTCGGGTCCCAGCCCGAACTCGGCGATCGCCTCCAGGGCGCTGGTGAAGGCCACCTTGGCCTGTTCGTAGGGGTCGCCCTCCCCGTACAGCACGCTGCCCTTGAAGGACGTCGTGCCCGCCACCAGCACCATGTCGCCCGCCGCCACGGCGCGCGCGAAGCCGAGAGTCTCTTCCCAGGGATTTCCGCTCTGCACGCGCCGTACGGTTTCGGACGTCATGAAGACACAGCCTCCAAGGCTTCTTCCAGGGTGAACGCCTTCGCGTAGAGCGCCTTCCCGACGATGGAGCCCTCCACACCGAGGGGGACCAGGTCGGCGATGGCGCGCAGGTCGTCGAGGGAGGACACCCCGCCGGATGCGACGACCGGACGGTCCGTGGCGGCGCACACGGTGCGCAGCAGCTCCAGGTTGGGGCCCTGGAGGGTGCCGTCCTTGGCGATGTCGGTGACGACGTACCGCGCGCAGCCCTCCTTGTTCAGGCGCTCCAGCGTCTCGTAGAGGTCGCCGCCGTCCCGGGTCCAGCCGCGGCCGCGCAGGGTGGTGCCGCGGACGTCGAGACCGACGGCGATCTTGTCGCCGTGCTCGGCGATGACCTTGGCGACCCACTCGGGGGTCTCCAGGGCGGCCGTGCCCAGGTTGACGCGGGTGCAGCCGGTGGCGAGGGCGGCGGCGAGGGTGTCGTCGTCGCGGATGCCGCCGGACAGCTCCACCTTGATGTCCATGGCGCCCGCGACCTCGGCGATCAGCGCGCGGTTGTCGCCGGTGCCGAACGCGGCGTCCAGGTCGACCAGGTGCAGCCACTCGGCGCCCGAGCGCTGCCAGGCGAGGGCGGCCTCCAGGGGCGAACCGTAAGAAGTTTCCGTCCCCGACTCGCCGTGCACGAGCCGGACGGCCTGGCCGTCGCGGACGTCGACGGCGGGGAGGAGTTCGAGCTTGCTCACAGGGTTCCGATCCAGTTGGTGAGGAGCTGGGCTCCGGCGTCGCCGGACTTCTCGGGGTGGAACTGGGTGGCCCACAGCGGACCGTTCTCCACGGCGGCCACGAACGGCTTGCCGTGCGTCGACCAGGTCACCCTGGGCGCCTGCATGGTGGGGTTGTGCTCGTCGAAGGACCAGTCCTGGACGGCGTAGGAGTGCACGAAGTAGAAGCGTGCGTCCGCGTCCAGGCCGGCGAACAGCTGGGAGCCGGCCGGGGCGTCCACGGTGTTCCAGCCCATGTGGGGCACGATCTCCGCCTGGAGCGGCTCGACCGCGCCGGGCCACTCGTCGAGGCCCTCGGTCTGGACGCCGTGCTCGATGCCGCGGGCGAACAGGATCTGCATGCCGACGCAGATGCCCATCACCGGGCGGCCGCCGGACAGCCGGCGGTCGATGATCCAGTCACCGCGGGCGGCCCGCAGGCCCTTCATGCAGGCGGCGAAGGCGCCGACGCCCGGCACCAGCAGCCCGTCGGCGTTCATCGCCGTGTCGAAGTCACGCGTGATCTCGACGTCGGCCCCGGTGCGCGCGAGGGCGCGCTCGGCGGAGCGGACGTTGCCGAAGCCGTAGTCGAAGACGACGACCTTCTTGGATGCGGCGGTCAACTCCACACCTCCAGCCTCATCACTCCCGCGACCAGACACATCGCGGCGCCGATGGAGAGAAGCACGATCAGGCTCCTCGGCATGTCCTGCTTGACGAAGGAGTAGATGCCGCCGGCCAGGAAGAGGCCGACGACGATCAGAATGGTCGACAGGCCGGTCACAGCGCACCCTTCGTGGAGGGGAGGATGCCGGCCGCGCGCGGGTCGCGCTCACAGGCATAGCGCAGGGCCCGGGCCAGCGCCTTGAACTGGCATTCCACGATGTGGTGCGCGTTGCGTCCGTAGGGCACGTGCACGTGCAGCGCGATCTGCGCCTGGGCGACGAAGGACTCCAGGATGTGCCGGGTCATCGTGGTGTCGTACTCGCCGATCATCGGCGCCATGTTCTCGGGCTCGGTGTGCACGAGGTAGGGGCGGCCGCTCAGGTCCACCGTCACCTGGGCGAGGGACTCGTCCAGTGGGACCGTGCAGTTGCCGAAGCGGTAGATGCCCACCTTGTCGCCGAGCGCCTGCTTGAAGGCGGCGCCCAGCGCGAGGGCGGTGTCCTCGATGGTGTGGTGGGAGTCGATGTGCAGGTCGCCGTCGGTCTTCACGGTCAGGTCGAACAGACCGTGCCGGCCGAGCTGGTCGAGCATGTGGTCGTAGAAGCCGACGCCGGTCGCCACATCGACCTTGCCGGTGCCGTCGAGATCGATCTCGACCAGGACGGACGTCTCCTTGGTGGTGCGCTCCACGCGTCCGACACGGCTCATGAACCCTGCTCCTTCTTGATCTCACGGACCGCGTCGAGGAACGCGTCGTTCTCTTCGGGGGTCCCGGCGGTGACCCGCAGCCATCCCGGTACGCCGTTGTCACGGACCAGGACGCCCCGGTCGAGGATCTTCCGCCACATCGCGTGCGCGTCCTCGAACCGGCCGAACTGCACGAAGTTGGCGTCGGAGGCGGTCACCTCGTAGCCGAGCGCCAGCAGTTCGGCCACCAGACGGTCCCGCTCCGCCTTGAGCTGCTCGACGTACTTCAGCAGCGTGCCGGTGTGTTCCAGGGCGGCCAGGGCGGTCGCCTGGGTGACGGCGGACAGGTGGTAGGGCAGCCGGACCAGCTGGACGGCGTCCACGACGGCCGGGTGGGCGGCGAGGTAGCCGAGACGCAGGCCGGCCGCGCCGAAGGCCTTCGACATCGTCCGCGAGACGACGAGATTCGGCCGACCTTCGAGCAGCGGCAGCAGCGAGTCGCCGTGGCTGAACTCGACGTAGGCCTCGTCCACGATCACCATGGACGGCTTGGCGGCCTGCGCGGCCTCGTACAGCGCGAGGACGGTCGGGGCCGGGACGGCGGTGCCGGTGGGGTTGTTGGGGGTGGTGACGAAGACGACGTCCGGCCGGTTCTCCGCGATGGCCTTCTCGGCGGCCGCGAGGTCGATGGTGAAGTCCTCGTTGCGCGGCCCGGAGATCCATCCTGTGCCGGTGCCGCGCGCGATGAGGCCGTGCATCGAGTACGACGGCTCGAAACCGATCGCGGTGCGGCCCGGTCCGCCGAAGGTCTGGAGCAGTTGCTGGATGACCTCGTTGGAGCCGTTGGCGGCCCAGACGTTCGCCGGACCGACCTCGTACCCGGAGGTGTCCGTCAGGTACGCGGCGAGCCGGGTGCGCAGCTCGACGGCGTCCCGGTCGGGGTAGCGGTTGAGGTCACGGGCGGCCGCGCGGACGCGCTCGGTGATCCGCTCGACGAGCGCCTCGGGCAGCGGGTAGGGGTTCTCGTTGGTGTTCAGCCGTACCGGCACGTCCAACTGGGGCGCGCCGTAGGGGGACTTGCCGCGCAGCTCGTCCCGTACGGGGAGATCGTCAATGCCGGTCACTTGCCCTCGGGTACCTTCCAGTCGAACCGTGCCTTGATCGCCGCGCCGTGCGCGGGCAGGTCCTCCGCCTCCGCCAGCGTGACCACGTGGTGCGCGATGTCGGCCAGCGCGTCCTTCGTGTAGTCGACGATGTGGATGCCGCGCAGGAAGGACTGGACGGACAGGCCGGAGGAGTGGCAGGCGCAGCCGCCGGTGGGCAGGACGTGGTTGGACCCGGCGGCGTAGTCGCCGAGCGACACGGGCGCCCAGGGTCCGACGAAGATCGCGCCCGCGTTGCGCACCCGGTCGGCGACCGCGGCGGCGTCGGCCGTCTGGATCTCCAGGTGCTCGGCGCCGTAGGCGTCGACCACCCGCAGGCCCTCGTCGATGCCGTCGACCAGGACGATCGCGGACTGCCGGCCCTTGAGGGCCGGGACGATCCGGTCGTCGATGTGTCGGGTGGCCGCGACCTGCGGCTCCAGCTCCCGCTCGACCGCGTCCGCCAGCTCGGCGGAGTCGGTGACCAGGACGGCGGCGGCCAGGGGGTCGTGCTCGGCCTGGCTGATCAGGTCGGCGGCGACGTGGACGGGGTCGGCGGTGGAGTCGGCCAGGACGGCGATCTCGGTCGGGCCGGCCTCGGCGTCGATGCCGATCCTGCCGGTGAAGTAGCGCTTGGCGGCGGCGACCCAGATGTTGCCGGGGCCGGTGACCATGTTGGCGGGCGGGCAGGACTCGGTGCCGTAGGCGAACATCGCGACGGCGGTGGCGCCGCCGGCCGCGTAGACCTCGTCGACGCCGAGCAGCGCGCACGCGGCGAGGATCGTCGGGTGCGGCAGTCCGCCGAAGTCGGCCTGGGCCGGGGAGGCGAGCGCGATCGACTCGACGCCGGCCTCCTGGGCCGGGACCACGTTCATGATCACGGAGGACGGGTAGACCGACCGGCCGCCGGGCGCGTACAGCCCGACGCGGTCGACCGGAACCCACTTCTCGGTCACCGAGCCGCCGGGCACGACCTGCGTCGTGTGGTTCGTACGGCGCTGCTCGCGGTGGACGGCACGGGTGCGGCGGATGGACTCCTCCAGGGCCGCGCGCACGGCGGGATCGAGTTCCGCGAGGGCGCGGGCGAGGGCCTCGGCGGGGACCCGCACCCGGTCGAGCCGGACGCCGTCGAACTTCTCGGCGAAGTCGATCAGTGCCGCGTCGCCACGATGATGCACGGCCTCGCAGATCGGACGCACCTTCTCGAGGGCGGCCGAGACGTCGAAGTCGGCTCGGGGCAGCAGGTCGCGCAGGGCGGGTCCCTCGGGGAGGGCGTCGCCGCGCAGATCGATTCGGGAGATCACGACGTCAATTCTCTCAGACCGGAATCGGAGGTCGTCCGCGCGTATCAATGGCTGATACAGAACGTGGCCGGAAACGGAAGATCCTCCTCACGGTTAGCGTTCGGGGCGTCACCCACCGGGCATGAACGGTTGTGCGGAACGTGTGCGCGAGCGAAGGGACCGAAGCAGCGTGACGGAAGGAGCCGGCATCCGGACCGGGGACCTGCCGGACGACCTGACCGCCGCCGAGGCCGGCATGTGGCAGGCCTTCCGCAACGGCAGCGTGTACGACCTCAGCAGTGGCGACGGCGTCGTCGACGACCCGCACGGCGGGCACCCCTGGGGCGAGTCCCGCACGGTAAGGGCGCGGATCGTGGCCTGGCTGCTGCTGGACGGGCCGCCCGCCCTCGCCGGCCGGGTGTCCTCGCTCAAGCTGGTCGGCGTGCAGATCAGCGACAGCCTCGACCTGGCGGGCGGCACCGTGGAGCCGTACGTCGAGATGAAGCGCTGCCGCTTCGAGCGGGACGTGCTGCTGCCCGAGGCGCGGGTGTCCACGCTGCGCATGGTGGACTGCTCGGTGCCGCGGCTGGAGGCCGCCCGGCTCCAGACGGAGGGGGATCTGCACCTGCCCCGCTGCCGCTTCCACAACGGCGTCCGGCTCACCGACGCGCAGATCGGCACCGACCTGATGCTCAACATGGCGATCGTCTACCGCGACCGCAGCGGCCGCTCGATCACCGCCGACGGCCTGAGCGTCGGCCAGGACCTCCAGGCCGAGATGCTGGAGTCGCACGGCGAGCTGCGGCTGCGCAGCGCCAAGATCGGGGTCTCGCTGAGCCTGCGCGGGGCGCGGCTGACCAATCCGTACACCCGGTTCGCGCTGAACGCGCCCCAGCTCACCGTCGAACGTTCCCTCTACCTGACCCCGGCCGGCCTCGGCGGCCAGGCGCTGAGCGGCACCACTCCCGCGCGCGGGACCCGCGTCCAGCGCTTCGAGTGCCGGGGCGGGGTGCGCCTGGACGACGGGCGGTTCGGGGACGCCGTCGACCTGGAGCAGGCCCGGTTCAGCTTCACCGACGACCAGGAGCTGTCGCTGCGCCGGGTGCAGACGCCCGAGCTGCGCTTCCTCGGGGAGCGGCCGCAGCGCGGCAAGGTGGTGCTGTCGGGGGCGCGGGTGGTCAACCTGGTGGACCGCGCGGGCGCCTGGCCGGGCCCCGGCAACCTGCACATGGGCGGTTTCGCGTACGAGAACCTGGTGCCGCAGGGGCCGTTCCCGCTGGACGAGCGCCTGGGCTGGGTGGCCGCGGCGACCGCCGAGTACAACCCGGAGCCGTACGAGCGGCTGGCGGCGGTGCTGCGGGCCGGCGGGGAGGACGAGGACGCCCGCGAGGTGCTGCTCGCCAAGCAGCGCAGGCGCCGCGAGACGCTGCCGCCGGCCGCGAAGCTCTGGGGGTACGCCCAGGACTGGACGGTGGCCTACGGCTACCGGCCGGGCCGGGCGGCCGTGTGGATGGCGGTGCTGTGGGCGGCGAGTTCCCTGGCGTTCGCGCACGCGGACCATCCGCCGGTCAACCGCGACGGGCACCCGCCGTGGAATCCGGCGCTGTTCGCCCTCGACCTGCTGCTGCCCGTGATCGACCTGGGCCAGGCGGGCCAGTGGCGGCTGCACGACGGCTGGCAGTGGGTGCAGACGGCGATGATCCTGCTGGGCTGGGTGCTGGCCACGACGGTCGCGGCGGGCGTGACCCGGGCGCTGCGACGCGGCTGACGGCGGCCGGGGCCCGGTGCGACCCGCCCGGAAAGCCGGCCCACCGGAGCGGAACCTTCACCTTTTACCCGGCCTTGACCCGGTGGCGTACAACTTTCCAGAGGTTCGCCCCGCCCCCTGGCGCGGGGTCGGCCGATCGCTTTTCAATGGCAAAACCATGGCTCTGCTGCCCCCGTTCATCCGCGCCCCGCGGACGGTCGCGTCCCGGCGCGCGCGGACCGCCGTCCCCCGCCCCGCGGCCGGACTCCCGGCCGACGACGAGGTGCTCCTCGACGTGCCCGACGACCGCCTGGGCCCCGCGCTGGTCGCGGCCGGGCGGGGCGCGTACGGGGCGGCCGCCGCGCTGCTGGCCGGCACCAGGGAGCGGGCCGAGTGGGAGTACCGCGACCGGTACGTCACCCGCCTCGCGTCCTTCGCGCGGTCCCGCCCGGAGTGGTTCGAGGACTGGCGGGCCGCCGCCCCGTACGACCCCGACGTCCTGCTGGTGGCCGCCCAGCTCGCGGTGGGGCGCGCCTGGGGGTCACCCGCCCGGGCCGAGCTGCTGCGCGAGGTGAGCCCGCTGATCACGGCCGCCGCGCAGGGCGACCACCGCGACCCGGTGCCGTGGCGGATCGCCCTGGACCACGCGCGCGGCTCGAACGCCGGGCACACGTACTTCGAGGAGCTGTGGGCGGCCGCCGTCCGCCGCGCCCCGCACCACTACGGCTGTCATGTGGCCGCCGAACGCTATCTGGCCGAGTCCTGGCACGGCTCCCACCGCGAGTGCTTCGACTTCGCCGACCGTGCCGCGCAGGACGCCCCGGCCGGCTCGCTCGTCCAGGCGCTGCCGGTACGGGCCGCCTTCTCCTACCTGACCGACGGCTGCGGGCCCGAGGTGCCCCGCGAGCGCCTCGACGCGGCCGCCGACCGCGCGATCGTGCTCTCCGCCCGTTTCCCGGGGTCGGACCCGTGGACGGCCGAGATCCGCAACCTCCTGACGTACGTCCTGGTCCGGCTCGGCCGCCGGGCCGACGCCCTCGCCCAGCTGCGTCTGGTCGGCCCGTACGCCACGTCCTTCCCGTGGGGCCGGCTGTCCGACGACCCGCTGGGACACTTCCTGGCGGTGCGCGAGAGCGTGTGCGCGGGACCCTCCGGAGAGCCCCCGGACCATCCGCGGAACGGGCACGGGGAACGCGCGTACCCCACGGACCACTAGGCTTCTGCGCCGTGACCACCGTCCGGCTGCCGCTCTTCCCGCTGAACACCGTCCTCTTCCCCGGACTGGTGCTGCCGCTCAACGTGTTCGAGGAGCGCTACCGCGCCCTGATGCGCGATCTGCTGAAGACCCCCGAGGAGGAGGCGCGCCGGTTCGCCGTCGTCGCCATCCGCGACGGCCACGAGGTCGCACCGGCCGCCCCGGGCATGCCGGACGCGACGGCGCCGCCCCGGCGGGGTCCCGCCGCCGGGTTCGGCGACGACCCGGTCAAGGCGTTCCACTCCGTCGGGTGCGTCGCCGACGCGGCGACGGTCCGGGAGCGCGCCGACGGCACCTTCGAGGTGCTGGCCACCGGGACGACCCGGGTGCGCCTGGTGTCGGTGGACGCCTCGGGCCCCTTCCTGGTGGCGGAACTGGAGGAGCTGGCGGAGGAGCCGGGCGACGAGGCGGGCGCGCTCGCGGAGGGCGTCCTGCGGGCCTTCCGCCAGTACCAGAAGCGTCTGGCGGGCGCCCGCGAACGCTCCTTGTCCACCGGGGCGGACCTGCCGGACGATCCGTCCGTGGTGTCGTACCTGGTGGCGGCCGCGATGATGCTCGACACGCCCGCCAAGCAGCGGCTGCTCCAGGCCCCGGACACCGCCTCCCGGCTGCGCGACGAGCTGAAACTCCTGCGCGTGGAGACGGCCATCCTCCGTAGCCTGCCCTCGCTGCCCGCGGCGGATCTGACCCGCGGGCAGACGAGTCTGAACTGACGCACGGGAAGGCCCTGATGGCGAAGAAGTCGAAGAAGCAGCAGCAGTCCGGCGGCACGCCCGCGACCGTCGCCCTGACGGCGGCGGGCGTGGAGTTCACGGTCCACGCCTACGACCACGATCCGGCCCACCCGTCCTACGGCGAGGAGGCCGCCGAGGCCATGGGCGTCTCCCCCGACCGGGTCTTCAAGACCCTGGTCGCCGACGTGGACGGCACCCTGACGGTCGCCGTGGTGCCGGTCGCCGGCTCGCTCGATCTCAAGGCCCTCGCGGCGGCGGTCGGCGGCAAACGCGCCGCCATGGCCGACCCGGCCCTCGCCGAACGCACCACCGGCTACGTCCGCGGCGGCATCTCCCCGCTGGGCCAGCGCAAGAAGCTCCCCACGGTGCTCGACGACTCGGCGCGGGCGCACGCCACCATCTGCGTCTCGGCGGGCCGCCGCGGTCTGGAGGTCGAACTGGCCCCCACCGACCTGGCCGAGCTCACGGAAGCGGTCCTGTCCCCCATCGGCCGCTCCTGACCGGCGAGCGCCCGACAGGTTCGGTACGGGCCGGGCACGCCCAGCCGCACCCCCGGCCCGGACCCGGCACGCCCAGCCACGGTTCCGGCTCGGGTGCCGCCCGGCACGAGCGCCGCACGCCTCGTACGGCCACCGCACGCTCCGTACAGCCGGGCGCACCCGGCCACCTCGGCCACGCGCCCGCCGAGCCCGGCCACGCCCCACCGCTCCCCGGCGCACAAGCCCGCCGAGTGCCGCGCCCCGGCTCGGGCACCGCACGCCCAGCGCGGGCGCGGCGCCCGCCCTACCCGAGCGGCGCTCCGTACGGGTCCTTCGGGAGCGGTCCCTGCCCGTACGGATCGGGGTCGCGGGGGCCGAACAGGGCCGTGAGGCCGAGGTGCACCAGGAGGGCGGCCAGGGGCCAGGCCAGCAGCGCGCCCTTGGCGCTCAGCTTCAGCGGGGCCGAGAACGTGACGCCCGCGCCCGCCGCCCTCGCGTGCGCGATCACGTCCTGCCCGGGGCCGAGCCACACGCCCAGCCGCCACGCCAGCAGGGAGCCGAGCAGTCCGCCGAGGGCCAGGGCCACGACCAGCGGCACGCCTCCGCGTCGGCGCCAGGCGAACACGGCGGCGGCGCTCACGGCGCCGCAGGCCATGGCGAGCAGGACGAACGTTCCGTCCACACCGACGGCCTGCTCGCCCTCGGTGTCCTTGAGGTAGACGACCCAGTTGTCGTCCACGGCCTCCCCGACCAGCGGGACGCGCGGCGCCAGCCACAGCCACAGCAGACCCAGTGCCACGCCGACGAGCGCGACCACGACGGTGATCACGGCGGCTTCCCGCAGCTCCGTCTTCATCCCGGGCCCGTCCTGTCCGTGTCCGGCGTCGTGGGGCGCGACGCCCCGGAATGCGGCCGCATCGGGGTGTGCGCCGGGCGACGGCCAGGCGTCGCCCGGGGACGGTTCGTGCGGCGGCGGAGGGGGAGTCAGCGGTGCGGTCACCCTGACATCGTGCCAGGCCCGTCCGTGCCGTGCGTCATCGGACGGCGGCCCGGCGGTACGCCCAGGTGGCGACCGCCAGCGACACCACGCCGACGGCGGCGCACACCGCGAGGTCCCCGAGCACGAAGGCCCAGTCGGGGTGCGGCCGGAAGGTCCGCGCGAGCGCCTCCACGCCGTACGTCGACGGCAGCAGGTCGCGGGCGAGGCGCACCGTCTCCGGCATCCGGTCGGGCGGCAGCACGCCGAGCAGCAGCGCCGCCGACATGCCCAGCTGGCCGAGCACGGTGGCCAGCTCGGGGCGCGGGGCGAGCAGGCCGAAGGCCGCGCCGAGCCCGGCCAGCGCGGCGCCGGACAGCGGGACGACGAGCGCCAGCACCCACAGGTGGGTCAGCGGCAGTCCGAAGAGCACGGCGCCGAAGACCGCGGTCACCAGCGTCCCCGGCACGGTGAAGGAGGCGTACGCGCCCGCGGCGCCCAGCACGACGGCCGCGGGCGGCACCGGCAGCGTGGCGTAGTGGTCGAGGCCACCGGTGGCCCGCAGCTGGCCGAAGTACTGCGCCAGCAGGTTCAGCGCGACGAAGGCGACGACGAGGACCGCCGAGCCGGCCACCACGGCCTCCGCCTCGCGTCCGCCCTCCACGACCCCGCGCATCATGATCAGGATGCCGACCGACTGGAAGGTCGCCACGAACAGGAGCGGGATGCGGGCCACCCGCGCGCGGGACAGCTGCGCCCGGTACACGGCCACGAGCGACGGCCACAGCCGCGCGCGCGGCGCCAGCTCGGCCGCCTCCCGGGCCGGCTGTCCGTCCACGGCCAGGGCGCTGCCCGGCAGAACCTCTGCGGGTACGACACTCACGTCGCGGTGCTCCTCTTGGGTCCGGTGGTCGCCCTGTTCGGTACGGACGCGGGGACGGTCCTGCTCACGCCTTCACCAGTCCCTGCCGCGCGGCCCCGCCCAGCGCCAGGTAGACGTCCTCCAGGCTGGGGGTGGCGAGGGTGAAGTCGTCCAGGGCGGCGAAGGCGGCCCCGCCGGTGACGGTGGCGACAACCGTGCGGGCCTCCTCGGGGCCGAGCCGCAGCGTCCAGCGGCGCCCGGACTCCACGGCCCGCTCGCGCAGCGCGGCGACCTCGGGGACGTCCAGCGGCGCCCGCTCCCGCCACACCAGCTCGACCCGTACCTCGTCGGCGACCTGCTCCTTGAGCCCGGCGGGCGTGTCGCAGGCGATGACCCGGCCGCGGTCGAGGACGGCGACCCGGTCGAGGACGGTCTCGGCCTCGATGACGTTGTGGGTGACGAGCAGCACGGTGGTGCCGCGCTCGGCGCGCCGCCGGTCCACGGCGGACCACACGGCGCGCCGGGCGACGGGGTCCATCCCGGTGGTGGGTTCGTCCAGCACCAGCAGCGGCCGCTCCCCCACCAGCGCGGTCGCGAAGCAGGCCAGCCGCCGCTGTCCGCCGGAGAGCTTGCGCAGCGGCCGGCCGGCGATCGGGGTGAGCCCCAGTTCCTCGAGCACGGCGTCCCGTTCCCGCCGGGCCTCGCGCACGGGGAGTCCGCGCAGCCGTCCGGTGGTCTCGGCGGCGAGGGAGACGGTGAGTTCGTCGAGGGCGGTGGACTCCTGACCGAGGTAGGCGAGGATGCGCGCGGCCCGTTCGGGGTGGCGCACGATGTCGTGGCCGAGGATCTCCACGCTGCCGCCGTCCGGCCGCATCAGACCGGTGACCTGGCGCACGACGCTGGTCTTGCCGGCCCCGTTGGGCCCGAGCAGGCCGAAGATCTCACCCCGCCGCACGTCGAGCCGCACGTCGTCGGTGGCGCGGACCTCGGGGGTCCCGGCAGTGCCGCGCCGGCCCCGGACCGCCGGATAGGTCTTGGTCAGTCCGCGTACGGCACACACGACCTCGTCCCGGTGCCGAATGGTCGATGCCGCGCGCGTACTCACAAGGAACGAGCCTACGGGGTCGGCGCGCCCCGCCCGCCGTCGGGGGGCGCCCAGAGTGTCCGGTTCAGTCCGCCGCGGGCGCGTGCTCGGCCGTCGCCCGGACGTCGATCTCGCGCCAGAACCCCGCCCGGATGGCGTAGCGGTCGTGCTCGTCGATCTGGTCGTCCTTGTGCGCGAGGAGGCCGAAGCGGGCCGCGTAGCGCAGCAGTTCGCCGTCGATGCGGTGCGGGATGCGCGGGTACATGCCGGACAGCTTCTGGAGATGGTTCTGGTCGCCGAGGCGCCCCATCCAGCGGCGGGCGAAGACCTGCCCCACCTCGAAGGGGTCGCCGCCGACGGTGGTGATGTCCTCCTCGCGGTCGGCCCACCGCTGCTCGGCCGTGGTGACCTGCGCGAGGGTCGGCATCGAGGCGATCTCCGGGGGCTCGGCGGCGGTGCCGGGCCGGTCGACCCAGCCCCTGTCGGAGGACCAGCGCAGGGTCGCGGTGGCCGGGGGCTGGGCGGCCCGGTCGCCGGGCGCGCGCAGGGCCGCGAGGTCCTTGGGGGTGGGGACGCCCTTGGGGGCGGGGACCCGGTCCCGGGGGCCGTTGCCGGTGGCGGCGGAGGGGTGCTCGCTCTGCTCCGCGGGCCGCTCGGACGTGGGCGCCAGGGTGGATTCGGGGAGCGGCGCGGAGAGGATGGCGGCGATCTCGGGCCGCGGCACGGGCGGCGGCGCGCAGACCCCGCCGAGGTCCTTGGCGCGTACGGCCTTGGTGATCCAGGTGCGGTCCAGGACGCGCCGTTCGTCGGCCTCGGCGACGAGGTCCTCGGACTGGTTGTAGTCGCCGTCGGCGGCCTGGACGGCCCACAGGTGGACGGCGACGCCGTGTTCCTTGGCGGCCATCATGCCGGGCAGCAGGTCGCCGTCACCGGTGACGAGGACGACGTCGGAGCAGGCCCGGTTGCGGGCCAGCTCGGTCAGCTCGGCGTGCATCGCGGCGTCGACGCCCTTCTGCGCCCAGCGGCCGTCGCTGCGGGTCAGGGCGCCCAGCCGGACGGTGACCCGCGGCATCACGCGCAGTCTGCGGTGCTCGGGCTGGGGGACGCGGTCGGGGGCGCCGTCGAACCAGTAGATGCGCAGCAGGGGCCGTTCGGTCTCGGACTCGGCCTGTTCGCGCAGGCCCTGGACGAGGGCGGCGTGATCGACGGTGATCCGGGAGCGCGAGGGTTCTCCGGCGAGGAGACTCGCGGCGGCCCCCAGCAGATACCCGGCGTCCACCAGGACGATGCAGCGGTCCACACGACTCACCCTCTTCCCGGGAGGTTTGCTTCAGGCCTGCTTCGAGTCTGCCCGACCGCACGGGGGTTAACGGCCGGAACTCGATCTTCGGCGTGGCGTTTCGGGGCGGAGCCCGCCGACGGACCCTGTCACCGACGGTAATTATCCGAAATGCGCCACAAGTCAGCCTATGTGAATCTGATTCCGGCCCTGGCCCCTAGACCCCCAACAGGAGGCAGATCCCCATGGCCAAGAACAAGAACCGTGACCGTAAGCAGCCGCAGTCCGAGCGCACCCCGCAGACGGCGCAGGCCACCCTGGAGCCGCAGGACGAGTCGAACCCGACGCAGATGGCGCCCGGCGAGATGGCCCGCGGCAAGGGACGCGGCAAGCGCTTCGGCCACAACTAGCATCCGCGTGACGGGCCCTTGACGCCCTGGCGCATGCAGGAGGGGCGCACCCGGAGGTCCGGGTGCGCCCCTTGCGTGCGTCCGCGGCTCAGCCGGCCAGGCAGGACGGGCCGAGCAGCACCTTCAGGTCGCCGAACAGGGCCGGGTCGGGCTTGACCCGGTGCCGGTCCAGGCGGAGCACGGTCGTCTTCGTCGGGCCCTGGAGCTTGATCCGGACCTCGCTGTCGCCCCGGTGGTGGGTGAGGATCTCGCCGAGGCGGTTGACCATCGGCGGGGTGACCTTCACGGCCGGGATGGTGAGGATCACGGGCGCGTTGGTGCCCGCGTTGGACAGGTCCGGCACCTGGAGTTCCATCGCGACCAGGCGGGGCACGTCCTCCCGCTTGTCGAGGCGGCCCTTGACGAACACCACGGCGTCCTCGACGAGTTGGGTCGAGACCAGCTGGTAGGTCGCGGGGAAGAACATGCACTCGATGGAACCGGCGAGGTCCTCGACGGTGGCGATGGCCCAGGCGTTGCCCTGCTTGGTCATCTTGCGCTGGAGACCCGAGATGATGCCGCCGATGGTCACGACCGCGCCGTCGGCGTGCTCACCCCCGGTGAGCTGGGCGATGCCGGCGTCCGCCTTGTCGGACAGCACGTGCTCCAGACCGAAGAGGGGGTGGTCGGAGACGTACAGGCCGAGCATCTCGCGCTCCTGCGCGAGCAGGTACGTCTTGTCCCACTCGTCGGTGGTGAACTCGACGTCGAGGCCGAAGCCGGGCTCGTCGTTCTGTTCCTCGCCCATGCCGCCGAAGAGGTCGAACTGGCCCTCGGCCTCCTTGCGCTTGACCGCGACCACGTTGTCGATCATCGGCTCGTACTGCGCGGTGAGGCCCTTGCGGGTGTGGCCCATGGAGTCGAAGGCGCCGGCCTTGATCAGCGATTCCGTGGTGCGCTTGTTGCAGACCACCGCTTCGACCTTGTCGAGGTAGTCGGGGAAGGAGGAGTACTTCCCCTTGGCCTTGCGGGACTTGATGATCGACTCGACGACGTTGGTGCCGACGTTGCGCACCGCGGAGAGGCCGAAGAGGATCACGTCGTCGCCCTGGGCGGCGAAGTTCGACTCGGACTCGTTCACGTTCGGCGGGAGCACCTTGATGCCCATGCGGCGGCACTCGTTGAGGTACACGGCCGACTTGTCCTTGTCGTCCTTGACCGAGGTGAGCAGCGCGGCCATGTACTCGGCGGGGTAGTTCGCCTTCAGGTACGCCGTCCAGTACGAGACCAGTCCGTACGCGGCCGAGTGGGCCTTGTTGAACGCGTAGCCGGCGAAGGGGACCAGCACGTCCCACAGGGCCTGGATCGCCTCGTCGCTGTAGCCGTTCCTCTTCGCGCCGGCCTGGAAGATGGTGAAGTTCTTCGCCAGCTCGTCGGGCTTCTTCTTGCCCATCACGCGGCGGAGGATGTCGGCCTCGCCGAGGGAGTACCCGGCGATGATCTGGGCGGCCTTCTGCACCTGCTCCTGGTAGACGATCAGACCGTAGGTGACGGCCAGGACCTCCTCGAGGGGCTCCTCCAGCTCCTTGTGGATCGGCGTGATCTCCTGGCGGCCGTTCTTGCGCTCCGCGTAGTTGATGTGCGAGTTCATGCCCATCGGGCCGGGCCGGTACAGGGCCGAGACGGCGGAGATGTCCTCGAAGTTGTCGGGCTGCATCTGGCGGAGCAGCGAGCGCATCGGGCCGCCGTCGAACTGGAAGACGCCGAGGGTGTCGCCGCGGCAGAGCAGTTCGAAGGTCTTGGGGTCGTCCAGCGGGAGGGCGAGCATCTCCAGGTCGATGCCCTTGTTGGCCTTCACCATCTTGATGGCGTCGTCCATGATCGTGAGGTTGCGCAGGCCGAGGAAGTCCATCTTCAGCAGGCCCAGCGACTCGCACTGGGGGTAGTCCCACTGGGTGATGGTCACGCCGTCGGTGTGCCGCACCCAGATCGGGGCGTGGTCGACGATCGGTTCGCTGGACATGATCACGCCCGCCGCGTGCACGCCCATCTGCCGGACCAGGCCCTCGACGCCCTTGGCGGTGTCGATGACCTTCTTCACGTCCGGCTCGTTCTCGTACATCGCGCGGATCTCGCCCGCCTCGCTGTAGCGGGGGTGCGAGGGGTCGGTGATGCCGTTCAGGTCGATGCCCTTGCCCAGGACGTCGGCCGGCATCGCCTTGGTGAGACGGTCGCCCATCGCGTACGGATAGCCCAGCACGCGCGCGGAGTCCTTGATGGCGTTCTTCGCCTTGATCTTGCCGTAGGTGCCGATCATGGCGACCTTGTCGGCGCCGTACTTCTCGGTCACGTACCGGATCACCTCGACGCGCCGGCGCTCGTCGAAGTCGATGTCGACGTCCGGCATGGAGACGCGCTCGGGGTTGAGGAACCGCTCGAAGATCAGGCCGTGCGGGATCGGGTCGAGGTCGGTGATGCCCATGGCGTACGCGACGATCGAGCCGGCCGCGGAGCCTCGGCCGGGGCCGACCGCGATGCCGTTGTTCTTGGCCCACATGATGAAGTCGGCGACGACGAGGAAGTAGCCCGGGAACCCCATCTGGATGATGACGTCCATCTCGTACTCGACCTGCTTCTGCCGGTCCTCGGGGATGCCGCCCGGGAAGCGGCGCTCCATGCCGCGGCGGACCTCCTCCTTGAACCAGCTGACCTCCGTGTAGCCCTCGGGGATGTCGAACTTCGGCATGAGGTTCTTGGCCTCGAACATGCCGGTCGTGTCGATCTGCTCGGCCACCAGGAGGGTGTTGGCGCAGCCCTCCTGCCAGGCGTCCGAGGAGTCGATGGCGTACATCTCGTCCGTGGACTTCAGGTAGTAGCCGGTGCCGTCGAAGCGGAAACGGTCCGGGTCGGAGAGGTTCTTGCCGGTCTGGATGCACAGCAGGGCGTCGTGGGCGGCCGCCTCGTGCGCGTACGTGTAGTGCGAGTCGTTGGTGACCAGCGGCGGGATGCCGAGCTTCTTGCCGATCTCCAGCAGGCCGTCGCGGACCCGGCGCTCGATCTCGATGCCGTGGTCCATCAGCTCCAGGAAGTAGCGGTCCTTGCCGAAGATGTCCTGGTACTCGGCCGCCGCCTTCAGCGCCTCGTCGTACTGGCCGAGGCGCAGGCGGGTCTGGAGCTCGCCGGAGGGGCAGCCGGTGGAGGCGATGAGCCCCTCGGACCACTGGGAGATGGTCTCCTTGTCCATCCGCGGCCACTTCTGGAGCCAGCCCTCGGCGTACGCGTCCGAGGAGAGCTTGAAGAGGTTGTGCAGGCCGGTCGCGTTCGCCGCCCAGATGGTCTTGTGCGTGTAACCGCCGGAACCGGAGACGTCGTCGCGCTTCTGGTGCGGCTGGCCCCACTGGATCTTGCGCTTGTTGCGCCGCGACTCGGGGGCGACGTACGCCTCGATCCCGATGATCGGGGTGACCCCGGCCTTCTTCGCGGAATGGAAGAAGTCGTACGCCCCGTGGAGATTGCCGTGGTCGGACATGGCGATATGGGTCATGCCCATCTCGTTGCACGCGTTGAACATGTCCTTCAGCCGCGCGGCACCGTCCAGCAGCGAGTACTGGGTGTGGACGTGCAGGTGCGTGAACGGCGGCTTCGACACGGCATGGCCTCCATGGGGCAGGTGCTGCGGCGCGACGCGCCGTGCTGCGGGCGGCGGTCGGGCGACGGGTGAACGATCGACGACGGGCTGGCGGACGGTCGGGGGGTCAGCCTCGAAGTCTATGCCTCGGCACTGACAGGTGAGGTGAACACGGTGGCGCGAAGCGCCTCGATGAGGGGCGGTGGCCGGGTGACGGGCGGGCGGCTCCCCGGCGTACCTTCACAGCGGGGGGCCGTGGGCACTTTCGCACGCGTCCGCCCGTTGGAGACGACAGAAACGCTGTCGTACGCATGAAGCACCAGGAGGCACCCCGCGATGTCGGTTCCGCAGCTCAACGAAGAGCCTCGCGGCGAGGAGATCCTCGCCGTCCTCGACACCGCCTTCGGCGAACTCCTGGCCGCGGACCCGGCCGCGTTCCGTGTGAAGTTCCGCAAGATGGCGGCCTCGGCGTTCGCGTTCTACCGGGGCACGGCGTGCCTCTTCTACCACGACCAGGACGCGGCGAGCGGCGGGCGCGGCGAGACCGGCGCCTTCACCGGGCCCTACCTGGACGAGCGCACCTCGCGCGTGTGGATCCACGGCGATCTGCACGCGGAGAACTTCGGCACCTACATGGATTCCCAGGGCCGTCTGATCTTCAACGTCAACGACTTCGACGAGGCGTACGTCGGCCCCTTCACCTGGGACCTGAAGCGCTTCTCCGCCTCGATCGCCCTGATCGGGTACGCGAAGGCGCTCAGCGACGACCAGATCACCGAGCTGGTGGGGGTGTACGCGGGCGCCTACCGCGAGCGGATCCGCGCCCTGGCGACGGGTGCCAAGCAGGACGAGGTGCCGCCCTTCACGCTGGACACGGCCGAGGGCCCCCTGCTGGACGCGCTGCGCGACGCCCGTTCCCTGACCCGATTCGGGCTGCTGGACTCCATGACCGAGATCCGCGACTTCGAGCGCCGCTTCGCGCCGGGCGGCGGCTCCATCGAGCTGGACGCCGCCACCCGCTACAAGGTCCTCGCCGCCTTCGACGGCTATCTGGAGACGCTGCCGGAGACCTCCCTGGCCCGCCCGGACTCCTACCGCGTGAAGGACGTCGTCGGCCGCCGGGGCATCGGCATCGGCTCGGCGGGCCTGCCCTCGTACAACATCCTCCTGGAGGGCCACAGCGACGCCCTGGAGAACGACGTGGTGATCTACATCAAGCAGGGCCAGACCCCGGCCGTCTCCCGGCACATCACCGACCGGGCGATCCGCGACTACTTCCAGCACGAGGGCCACCGCACGGTGATCTCCCAGCGGGCCCTCCAGCAGCACGCCGACCCGTGGCTGGGCTGGACCGAGCTGGACGGCGCGGGTCAGCTGGTCGCCGAGGTATCGCCGTACGCGGTGGACCTGGACTGGAGCGACATCGACGACCCGGAGGAGATCGCGGGCGTCGTCGCCGACCTCGGCCGGGCCACGGCCACCATGCACGCGGCGGCGGACGACACCTCCGGCGAGTCGCTGGTGCCGTTCTCCACCGAGCGGGCCATCGACGCGGCGATCGCCGGCGACGAGGAGGGCTTCGCGCCGCTCCTGGTCGACTTCGCGCACGCCTACGGCGCACGCGCGCGTGCGGACCACCAGATCTTCCTCGACCTGTTCCGCAACGGCCGGATCCCGGGTCTGTGACGGGCTCCATAACGAAAAGGGCGCTCACAGCAACCCTTTAGGGGCCTCTTACCGGCGCGCGTGACACACTCTCCTCCGCTATGGACATATCCGGGACCCGCCTCAGAGCCGTACGCGCGGCGCTGTTCACGGCCTTCGTCGTGACGCTCAGCACCGCGTCGCACGTGCTGCTGTCCCGGGTCCCGCTGCCGCTGAACACGGTGGCCGCCCTCGCGGTCGCCGTGTTCCTCCTGGCGTACGCGCTGGCGGGCCGGGAGCGCGGCTTCGGGCGGATCGCCGCCCTGCTGATCCCGCTGGAGCTGGCGGCCGACACCGTCTTCACCACCGGCCAGCACGTCTGCTACGGCCGGGCGGGCGGCCCGGTCGCCGGCCCGCTGCGCTCCGTCGGCCTCGACGTCCTGTGCGGCGACGGCACCAGTGTCGGCGCCCCGCTGGCCCGCGTGACCGGCACCGACCCCGAGCGGGTCGGCGGCCTCCTCGCCCACGCCGACCCGTCGACGGCCTGGCTGCTGCTGGGCGCGCACGTCGGCGTCGGCCTCGTCGCCGCGGCCTGGCTGCGGCGGGGCGAGCGCGCGCTGGGCCAGTTGCTGCGCGCGGCGACCGCGACCACGTTCCGGCCGCTGCTGCTGGCCGTGGCCGCCGTGACCGTCCGCGGCACCCCGGCTGCCCGCCGCCTGCCGCGGCCCGCGCGCCGTCCGGTCGCCACCAGCCGCGACCGGATCCTCGTGCACTCCCTGGGACGTCGCGGACCCCCGCGCCCGGCCGCCGCCTGAGCGACACCGGATCGCCCGGTCGGACGTACCGGGTCCGGTCACCGGCTTCGATCCGACGGGTTCGATCACCGGGCCGGTCCCCGTCCCGATCGCCCTGCGCGGCCCCGGAGCACGACAGTCCCCACACACGTATCCGCGCACCCCCGTGCGCGTCCCACCTGGAGAACACCACCATGAGCAAGCGCAACAGTGCGGCGGCGAAGACGGCGGCCCGCGAGCGACTGCGTCTCGAGCGCGAACGTCAGGCCAAGCGGGCCAAGGTCAAGCGGCAGGTCGTCGTGGCCTGCTCGGTCGTCGCGGTGCTGGCGGTGGCCGGCGGCATAGGTTACGCGGTCGTCCAGAACAACAAGCCCACGTACTGGGAGGAGGCCAAGGACAAGCCGCTGGTCAAGCCGGCCAACACCACCGGTGAGAACGGCACGACGGTCGTGATGGGCAAGAGCACCGCCAAGAAGACCCTCGTGATGTACGAGGACCCGCGCTGCCCGGTCTGCGCCCAGTTCGAGCAGACCGTGGGCGCCACCGTGAAGTCGGACTACGACGCCGGCAAGTTCAAGCTCCAGTTCGTCGGCGCCACCTTCCTCGACAACAGCCTGACCGGCGAGGGCTCCAAGAACGCGCTGAGCGCGCTGGGCGCCGCGCTCGACGTCAGCCCGGAGGCGTTCCTCGAGTACAAGACGGCGCTGTACTCGGCGAAGTGGCACCCCGAGGAGTCCGACGACAAGTTCAAGGACGACAGCTACCTGATCAAGGCGGCGGACACGGTCTCCGCGCTCAAGGGCAACGCCGCGTTCCAGAAGGCCGTGAAGGACGGCACCTACGACAGGTGGGCGCTGGAGATGTCCGAGACGTTCGACAAGAGCGGTGTGTCGGGCACCCCGACCCTGAGGATGGACGGGAAGCCGCTGACCGCACCCGGCAGTCAGAACGCCCCGATGACGGTCGCCGACTTCAACACCGCGCTCGAGGCGGCCCTCAAGGCCTGAACGGCCGCCGCGTGACGGCAGCCTGAGAGACGGAGAACCGAAGAGCGGGCGAACTTTTGCCAGTTCGCCCGCCCTGCGTCGTACTGGTCAGTAATCTGATCGCCCGTGACCAGTCGATACAGATCAACAGAGAGCACCGACGCGCCGTCGGACCGCCTCGACGCGGGCGCCCCGCGCCGCCGTACGGTCGTCAAGGCCGCCGCCGCCACCGCCGTGCTGGCCGGGCCGCTCGCCGCCGCGCTGCCCGCGTGGGCCGCCGACGAGACCCCCGCCTTCCTGCACGGTGTCGCCTCCGGCGACCCGCTGCCCGACGGCGTCCTGCTGTGGACCCGGGTGACGCCCACCGCCGAGGCCGTACCCGGCTCCGGGCTCGGCCCGGACACCGAGGTCGAGTGGGTCGTCGCCCGGGACAAGGCACTGACGAACGTCGTGGCGAAGGGGTCCGTCACCGCGACCGCCGCCTCCGACCACACCGTCAAGGCCGACGTCCGCGGTCTCGCCCCGGCCACGGACTACTGGTTCCGCTTCTCGGCCGGCGGGACCGACTCCCCGGTGGCGCGTACCCGCACCGCGCCGGCGGCGGACGCGTCCGTGGCGGGTCTGCGCTTCGGCGTGGTGTCCTGCGCCAACTGGGAGGCCGGCTGGTTCTCCTCCTACCGCCACCTCGCCGCCCGCGGCGACCTCGACGCCTGGCTGCACCTCGGCGACTACATCTACGAGTACGGCACCGGCGAGTACGGCACCCGCGGCACCGTCGTACGGCAGCACGCGCCCACGCACGAGATCCTCACCCTCGCCGACTACCGCACCCGGCACGGCAGGTACAAGACCGACCCCGATCTGCAGGCCCTGCACACCAAGGCGCCCGTCATCGCGATCTGGGACGACCACGAGATCGCCAACGACACCTGGTCGGGCGGCGCCGAGAACCACACCGAGGGCGCCGAGGGCAACTGGACCGCCCGTCAGGCGGCCGCCAAGCAGGCCTACTTCGAGTGGATGCCGGTCCGCCCGGCGCTGGCGGGCACCACCTACCGCCGGCTGCGCTTCGGCAAGCTCGCCGACCTCTCCCTGCTGGACCTGCGTTCCTTCCGCTCCCAGCAGGTCTCCGTCGGCAACGGCGACGTCGACGACCCGGACCGCACCCTCACCGGCCGCGCCCAGCTCGACTGGCTGAAGGCCGGTCTGAAGGCGTCCGACACCACCTGGCGGCTGGTCGGCAACTCGGTGATGATCTCGCCGTTCGCGATCGGCTCGCTCTCCGCGGACCTGCTCAAGCCGCTCGCCAAGCTGCTCGGCCTGCCGCAGGAGGGCCTCGCCCTCAACACCGACCAGTGGGACGGCTACACGGACGACCGCCGTGAACTCCTCGCCCACCTGCGCGCGAACGCCATCCGCAACACCGTCTTCCTCACCGGCGACATCCACATGGCGTGGGCCAACGACGTTCCCGTGGACGCCGGGACCTACCCGCTGTCCGCCTCGGCCGCCACGGAGTTCGTGGTCACCTCGGTGACCTCCGACAACCTCGACGACCTGGTGAAGGTCCCCGAGGGCACGGTCTCCGCACTCGCCGCCCCGGTCATCAAGGCCGCCAACCGCCACGTCCACTGGGTGGACACCGACCGGCACGGTTACGGCGTCCTGGACATCACCGCCGACCGCGCGCAGATGGACTACTACGTGGTGTCCAGCCGCACCAGGGCGGACGCGACCTCGTCCTGGTCCCGCTCCTACCGCACCCGCACCGGCACGCAGAAGGTCGAGCGGACGTACGACCCCGTGTAGCCGCCGCCTACAGGCTCTCGAGGAAGCCGAGCGCCACCCGCCAGGTGGCCTCGGCGGCCTCGGCGTCGTAGTCGGGCAGGTCGGGGTCGGTGTAGAGGTGACCGGCCCCGGCGTACCGGTAGATCTCCACGTCGGCGCCCGCCCTGCCCATCTGGAGGTACCAGGCGCTCAGCCAGTCGTCGGTCTCGAACGGGTCCGGCTCGGCCACGTGCAGCTGCACCGGCAGGTCGTCCACCGAGGCGTTCGGCGCGAGGTCGGAGGTGCCGTGCAGGAGCAGCAGACCGCGTGCCTTGTCGTCACCGAGGGCGAGGGTCTGGGCGATCGACGCGCCCAGCGAGAAACCGGCGTACACCAGCCCCCGCTCCGAGTAGGGCGCGGCGGCCAGGACGGCTCTCCTCAGCAGCTCGTCCTTGCCGATCCCCTCGTTGTGGGCCATGCCCTCCTCGACCGTGTCGAACGTGCGCCCGTCGAAGAGGTCCGGGGTCCACACCTCGTGACCGGCGGCGCGCAGCCGGTCCGCCGCCGCGCGCACCGCGGGACGCAGTCCATAGGTCGAATGGAAGAGCATGATGTTCATGGGGCCATGGTGCCAGCCGGTGCCGACAACGCCCCACGGGGCGCCCCCCGCACCACCCCACGTGGGTCTCTTCACACAACGTGCATGTTCACGACCCCGCAGGGCCGGTTACGTTCGAAGGCATGGAGAACCTGCTCCGCCCACTGATCGTGGTCGGCGGTTCGGTCGTGCTGACGTTGTTCATCGGCTGGGCCACCGACCGACTGTTGTGCAAGGCCGACCGACGGCATCCCGAGACACCCCTGTGGGGGCTGTTGCGCCGCGCGCGCATCCCGTACCAGCTCGGGCTGTGCGCCGCCCTGCTGAGAGGATCGTTCGACAACGCCGAGATGCTGGAGGGCCACCGCGTCGGCATCGGCCAGACGCTCACCCTGGTGCTGATCGGGTCGACCGCGTGGATGGCGATCCGGATCTCCGCCGCGGTCGTCGAGACCTCGTACCGCCGTTACGCGCGCGTGCACCGGGACGCGGCCCGGGTGCGGCGGGTACGCACCCAGGTGTCGCTGATCATGCGGGTCGTCTCCGCGGTGGTCGGGGTGGTCGCGGTGGCGGCGATGCTGCTGACGTTCCCGGCGTTCCGCGCGGCCGGCGCCTCGCTGCTGGCCTCCGCGGGCATCATCGGCATCGTCGCCGGTGTCGCCGCCCAGTCGACGCTGAGCAACATGTTCGCCGGCTTCCAGATCGCCTTCGGCGACATGGTGCGGATCGGCGACACGGTGGTGGTGGACGGCGAGTGGGGCACGGTCGAGGAGATCACGCTGACCTTCCTCACCGTGCGGACCTGGGACGAGCGCCGGATCACCATGCCCGTCTCGTACTTCACGTCCAAGCCGTTCGAGAACTGGTCGCGCGGCACCCCGCAGATGACCGGCATCGTCTACTGGCACCTCGACCACTCCGCACCGCTGGACGCGATGCGTGAGAAGCTCCGCGACATCCTGCGCGAGTGCCCGGCCTGGGACGGCCGCGCCTACGGCCTGGACGTCACGGACACCACGCCCAACACCCTCCAGATCAGGGCACTGGTGACCGCCAAGGACGCCGACGACATCTGGACGGTCCGCGTGACCGTCCGCGAGCGGATGATCCGCTGGCTGTCCGAGGAGCACCCGTACGCGCTGCCCCGCGTCAACACCGCCGACGCGATCCTGCGGTCGTCCCGCTCCAACGGCCGGATCCCCGGCGGCATAGGGCCTCAGCGCCGCGCCCACGAGTCGCCGCGGGCCGACCGCTGAACCGGTGAACCGCTGACGCCGGCCGGGCCGCCCCGTGCGCCCGGCCGGCGTCCCGCACCGGAACCCGCCCCGCCCGACGGCCGCGGGCGGGCATCACCGCAGGCTGCGCACGTCGAGGTGGCGCAGCACCCGGTCCACGATCTCGGGGTCGGCCCCCGGCTCGCTGCGCGCCGCGACCACCTCGTGCCGGGCCGCGCTCAGCATCTCGCCCTGGATCCGCCGCACCCGCCTCAGCCGGCGCACACGGTGCTCGTGCGCCTCCCGCCGCTCGTCCTCGCCCAGGTCCGGGCTGATCCGCAGCCCGATGTCGAGGGCGCGCCGGCCCATCTGCTCGGAGGGTTCCTCCGGCAGGTCCTCCTCGGCCTCGATCTCCCGCAGCCGGCGCTTCGCCGCCTTGGCCGCCCGCACGGCCAGTTCCTTCTCGAACTCCTTCTCGCGGCCGGTGTCGGCCTGCACCCCGAGCCGCTTGACCAGCCACGGCAGGGTCAGCCCCTGGAGGACGAGTGTCGCCATGATGACGCCGAAGGCGATGAACACGATCTCGTCCCGGTCCGGAAAGGCGGCTCCGTCGTCGGTCTTCAGCGGAATCGCGAGCGCCAGCGCCACCGAGGCGACCCCGCGCATCCCCGACCACCACATCACGACGGTCTCCCGCCAGGTCGTCGGGATGTCCTCGTCGTGGTCCCGCCTGGCGTGCATCCGCTGGGCGAGCCAGGTCGCCGGCAGCAGCCACAGCAGCCGCACGAGGATCACGACGGCCACCACCGCCGCGGCCCACCCCAGCATCTCCCCCCACCGTCCGGACGCCGTCCGGATCGCCATGTGCAGTTCCAGGCCGATCAGCCCGAACGCCACCCCGGTCACCAGGGTGTCGATGATGTTCCAGAAGGTGTGGCCGGCCAGACGGGTCATCACGTCGTCGGGATCGGTGGCGTACTCGGCGAGGAACAGCGCGGTGGTGAGCACGGCGAGCACCCCGGACCCGTGGAACTCCTCCGCGAGCACGTAGGAGGCGTACGGGACCAGCAGCGTGAGCCCGATCTGCAGGGTCGCGTCGCCGAGCAGGTCCATGAGCCGGTTCGCCCCCCAGCCGAGCGCCAGTCCGACCGCGACCGCGACGACGGCGGACAGCACGAGGTCGAGACCCGCCTCCCAGGGCGAGAAGGCCCCGCTGACGACGGCGGCGATGGCCACGTGGTAGAGCACGATGGCGGTGACGTCGTTGAACAGCCCCTCGCCCTCCAGGATGGACACCAGCCGGCGCGGCAGCCCGAGCTGCCCTGCCACGGCGGTGGCGGCCACCGGGTCCGGCGGCGCGACGAGCGCCCCGAGGGCCACGGCCGCGGCGATCGGCAGGCCGGGGACGATCGCGTGGGCGACGGCGGCCACGCACAGCATCGTGACGAACACCAGCGCCACGGCGAGCAGGAAGATCGGCCGCTTGTTGGCGGTGAACTGCCGCCAGGAGGTGCGCCGTACGGCCGCGTAGAGCAGGGGCGGCAGCAGCAGCGGGAGGATCAGGTCCGGCGGGACGTTCACATCGGGCACGAAGTCGGCGACCGCGAGCACGATCCCGAGCAGGGTCATCAGGACCGGCGCCGGCAGGTTCCACCGGTCTCCCAGCGGGACGCTCACCACGGCCCCGAGCAACAGGACGAACAACAGGGCCAACTGGTCCACGGTCGGTGCTCCGGGGGCTGAGACGTCACACGGCAGACCTCAAGCCTGCCACGTCACCCCCGTCACCAGCCCTTTCGGCGCCCCCGCCGCCCCGGCTACCGCTGGAGCGCCCGCCGCATCGCCCGGTGCGGGATCCCCGCGTCCGGGAACTCGGGGCCGTACACCCGGTACCCCAGCCGTTCGTAGAACCCGAGGGCGTGGGTCTGCGCGTGCAGGTCCACGGCCGTGAGTCCCCGCGCGCGTGCCGCGTCCTCGATGGCCCGCACCAGCGCGGCCCCCACCCCGAGCCCGCGCGCCCGCCGGGTGACGGCGAGCCGCCCCAGCGACCCGACCGACGGGTCTCCGCCGGTCTTCGCCGCGGCCTGCGCGCCGTGCAGCAGCCGCCCGGTCCCGAGCGTTACGCCGTCCTCCCGGACCGCCAGCACGTGCACCGCGCCGGCGTCGTGGGCGTCGTACTCGATGTCCTCGGGAACGCCCTGCTCGCCGACGAAGACCTCCTTGCGGACCGCGAAGCAGGCCTCACGGTCGGCGGGGTCCTCGGCGACGCGGACCACGTACGCGGGCGTGCCGCTCATCCGTAGGTCTCCTCGCGGACCTGGTCGAGGGCCTGCTGGAGGTCGTCCGGGTACTCGCAGGAGAACTCTGCCCACCGGCCGTCCCCGGGGTGCTCGAAGCCCAGCCGGACCGCGTGCAGCCACTGCCGGGTCAGTTTCAGCCGCTTGGCGAGCGTCGGGTCGGCGCCGTAGGTCAGGTCGCCGACGCACGGATGGCGGTGGGCGGCCATGTGGACGCGGATCTGGTGCGTGCGGCCGGTCTCCAGCTTGACGTCCAGCAGGGAGGCGGCGCGGAAGGCCTCGATCAGGTCGTAGTGCGTGACGGAGGGCTTGCCCTCGGCGGTGACCGCCCACTTGTAGTCGTGCTGGGGGTGTCGGCCGATGGGGGCGTCGATGGTGCCGCTGGTGGGGTCCGGGTGGCCCTGGACGAGCGTGTGGTAGCGCTTGTCGACCGTGCGCTCCTTGAACTGGCGCTTCAGCGAGGTGTACGCGCGCTCCGACTTGGCGACCACCATCAGGCCGGAGGTGCCCACGTCGAGGCGGTGCACGATGCCCTGGCGCTCGGCGGCGCCGGAGGTGGAGATGCGGTACCCGGCGGCGGCGAGTCCGCCGATGACGGTGGGGCCGCTCCAGCCGGGCGACGGGTGCGCGGCCACGCCGACCGGCTTGGCGATCACGACCACGTCCTCGTCGTCGTGCACGATCTCCATGCCCTCGACGGGCTCGGCGACCACCTGCACCGGCGCGGGCGCCTGCGGCATCTCGACCTCGAGCCAGGCCCCGCCGTGCACCCGCTCGGACTTCCCGACCACCGACCCGTCGACCGTGACCTTCCCCGCGGCCGTGAGTTCGGCGGCCTTGGTACGGGAGAAGCCGAACATGCGGGAGATGGCGGCGTCGACACGCTCGCCCTCCAGGCCGTCGGGCACGGGCAGGGTGCGGATCTCGGGAATCGTGCTCACCCGTCGAGTATGCCGGACGGGTCCGGCACCCCCGAACACACGCTCAGTCCTTGTGGACGGTGCCGTCCGGGTCGAGGCCCTTGAAGGACAGCAGGACGATCAGGATGCCGCCGCACACGATCGCCGAGTCGGCCAGGTTGAAGACGGCGAAGTGCTTCGGCGCGATGAAGTCCACCACCGCGCCCTCGAAGACGCCCGGTGCCCGGAAGATCCGGTCGGTGAGGTTGCCGAGCGCACCGCCGAGCAGCAGGCCGAGCGCGATCGCCCAGGGCAGGCTGTAGAGCTTGCGGGCGAGCCGGGCGATGACCACGATCACCGACGCCGCGATCACCGTGAAGATCACGGTGAAGGCCTCGCCGACGCCGAAGGCGGCGCCCGCGTTGCGGATCGCCTCGAACCGCAGCCAGTCCCCGACGATCTCGATCGGCTGGTGGTGCTCCAGCTTCGCGACCACGATCATCTTGCTGATCAGGTCGACGGCGTACGCGAACGCGGCGACCGTGAACAGCACGGCGATGCGGCGCCTGCCGCGGGGTCGCTGCCCGTCGGCCTGCGCCGCGGTCCCGTCCGCACCGGGCGACTCGCCCGACGCCGGCTGCCCGGCGTTCCCGCCGGACGGCTCCGGCTCGGCTCCCGCCGCCCCTGGAGTGTCCGGCGTACCGATGATGCGCTCCGCCTCTGCCACGTGAGTCCCTCGACCTAGGTACCTGACTGAGGACGAGGGTACGGCACGCCTTCCGACGGCCGGGTGATCAGTACCGCCGCTCCTGCTTCTGCTTGCACTCGACGCACAGCGTGGCCCGCGGGAAGGCCTGCATGCGGGCCTTGCCGATGGGATTGCCGCAGTTCTCGCACAGGCCGTAGGTGCCCGCGTCCAGCCGCTCCAGGGCGTGCTCGGTCTGGATGAGCATCTCGCGCGCGTTGGCGGCCAGCGCCAGCTCGTGCTCGCGCGTGATGTTCTTCGTCCCGGTGTCCGCCTGGTCGTCGCCCGCGCCGTCCCCCGAGTCCCGCATCAGTCCGACCAGGGCCGCCTCGGACGAGGCCAGTTCGGCACGCAGCCGGTCCTTCTCGGAGTCCAGTTCGGCGCGGGCCTCCGCGACCTCCTCGGGGGTCCAGGGGTCCTCGCCGGGGCGTACCGCCAGTTCGCCGGGCTCCGTCGCGGCGAACCGCGCCTTCGGAACAGCGGTCTGCGCCGCCGGGGCCGTGCCAGTCTTCTTCGCAACCACCGTCGTGGCTCCCGTCTGCTCCGCGGCCGAGGCCGCGCCCACCTTCTTGGCCGTGCTCTTCCTGGGGGTACTCCTGCGGGCGGTCCCCTTCCCGGCCGCACCGCCCCCGCCGCCGGCCCCCTCCGTACCGGCGTCCACCTCACCGACCGCGCCCCGCGGACCGGCTCCCGACTCGCGGACCGCAGCCTGCCGGGCCCCGGCCGTCTTCCTGCCCGCGGACGCCCTCTTCGAAGCGGCCTTCTTCGCGGCAGGCTCCTTCTTGACGGGCGTCTCCTCGGCGACCGCCCTCCCCGCGGCCGCCTTCTTCTCGGCCGCCGCCTCCCTGGGCGCCGTCTTCTCCGGCACCGCTTTCGCGGCCCGCCCCGCCGGCTTCGCGGCCCCCGCCGTGCCACCGCCCCGCATGATCTTCTTCGCACCGACGTCCTTGGCCGCACCGCCGGAGGCGCCGGTGGAGCTGCCGGACGCCGACTGCTGTACGGCGGTCTTCTTCGCCACCATGGCCGCGGCCCCTTCACACATTGTGATCTTGCACGCGAATCGTGCTGGGACGATAAATCGACTTGAGTCCCGCGGCAACGGGGCACACCGCCCGATCCGCCCGCCTCGCACACGTCACACGGCAAGCATGCATCCGTTGTGCCCAGCTCCCCGCCGGGTAATCCGACCAGTCGGCGGTCCGGGAGCCGGAAGCCGCGCACCTCGCCGTTCGGGTCATCCCGGACCGCCCCCGGCCCGCCGCCCGCGGAGCCGGAAAACCGGTCGGCCGCTGTCCGTGCGGCGCCGTACACTGGGCGGAGCGAGAAGCGTGGATGGGGACGAGTAGCGGCGTACGCAGCCCAGAGCGACCCGGGGACGGTGGAAGCCCGGGGGCGAGCGCGACGTGAAGATCACCCCGGAGCCGCCGGAAGAAAGCCGCAGCCCGACGGCGGCGGCGAGTAGACCCGGCATCGCGACCCCAATGAGGGGGCTCCCCGGAGCGTACGGCGCACCGGAGGGCCAAGGAGGGTGGTACCGCGGGAGCGCGCCGCACACGGCGTGGACAAAGCTCTCGTCCCTCCGACGGAAGGCAGCACATCCGCCGGAGGAAGCTCGTTGAACACGCAGCCGCAGTACCGCCAGGTACCCGCCCAGGTCGACCTGCCCGCCCTCGAGCACGCCGTGCTCGAGTTCTGGCGCGAGCAGAAGATCTTCGCCAAGACCCTGGAGCAGTCCGAGGGCCGTCCCGAATGGGTGTTCTACGAGGGCCCGCCCACCGCCAACGGCATGCCGGGGGCCCACCACATCGAGGCACGCGTCTTCAAGGACGTCTTCCCCCGCTTCCGCACCATGCGCGGCTACCACGTGGGCCGCAAGGCCGGCTGGGACTGCCACGGCCTCCCGGTGGAGCTGGCGGTCGAGAAGGAGCTCGGCTTCACCGGCAAGCAGGACATCGAGGCGTACGGCATCGCGGAGTTCAACGACAAGTGCCGCGCGTCCGTGACCCGGCACACCGACGCGTTCACCGAGCTGACCCACCGCATGGGCTACTGGGTCGACCTGGACGACGCCTACCGGACCATGGACCCCGAGTACATCGAGTCCGTGTGGTGGTCGCTCAAGGAGATCTTCGACAAGGGCCTGCTGGTGCAGGACTACCGCGTGGCCCCCTGGTGCCCGCGCGACGAGACGGGCCTGTCGGACCACGAGCTGGCGCAGGGCTACGAGACGATCGTCGACCCGTCCGTGTACGTCCGCTTCCCGCTCACCTCCGGTCCGCTCGCCGGCGAGGCCGCGCTGCTGATCTGGACGACCACGCCCTGGACGCTGGTCTCCAACACCGCGGTCGCCGCGCACCCCGAGGTCACCTACGTCGTCGCCACCGACGGCCGGGAGAAGCTCGTCGTCGCCGAGCCGCTGCTCGGCAAGGCCCTCGGCGAGGGCTGGGAGAGCACCGGCCAGACCTTCAGCGGCGCCGAGATGGAGCGCTGGACCTACCAGCGTCCGTTCGAGCTCGTGGAGTTCCCCGAACCCGCGCAGTACGTGGTCAACGCCGAGTACGTCACGACCGAGGACGGCACGGGTCTGGTCCACCAGTCCCCCGCCTTTGGCGAGGACGACCTCAAGGTCTGCCGCTCCTACGGCCTGCCCGTCGTCAACCCCGTCCGCCCGGACGGCACCTTCGAGGAGGACGTCCCGCTGGTCGGCGGCGTCTTCTTCAAGAAGGCGGACGAGAAGCTCACCGAGGACCTCCAGCAGCGCGGCCTCCTCTTCAAGCACCTGCCGTACGAGCACAGCTACCCGCACTGCTGGCGTTGCCACACCGCGCTGCTCTACTACGCGCAGCCGTCCTGGTACATCCGCACCACGGCCGTCAAGGACCGCCTCCTGGCGGAGAACGAGAAGACCAACTGGTTCCCGGACACCGTCAAGCACGGCCGCTTCGGCGACTGGCTGAACAACAACATCGACTGGGCGCTCTCCCGCAGCCGCTACTGGGGCACTCCGCTGCCGATCTGGCGCTGCGCGGACGACCACCTCACCGTCGTCGGCTCGCGCGCGGAGCTGACCGAGCTGACCGGCACCGACCAGTCCGAACTGGACCCGCACCGCCCCTACATCGACGCGGTCACCTTCGACTGCCGCCACGACGGCTGCGGGAAGACGGCCACGCGCGTGCCCGAGGTCATCGACGCCTGGTACGACTCGGGTTCGATGCCGTTCGCGCAGTGGGGCTACCCCTACAAGAACAAGGAACTCTTCGAGTCCCGCTACCCCGCGCAGTTCATCAGCGAGGCCATCGACCAGACCCGCGGCTGGTTCTACACGCTGATGGCGGTCGGCACCCTGGTCTTCGACAGGTCCAGCTACGAGAACGTCGTCTGCCTCGGCCACATCCTCGCCGAGGACGGCCGCAAGATGTCCAAGCACCTGGGCAACATCCTCCAGCCGATCCCGCTGATGGACCAGCACGGCGCCGACGCGGTGCGCTGGTTCATGGCGGCCGGCGGCTCCCCCTGGGCGGCCCGCCGCGTCGGCCACGGCACCATCCAGGAGGTGGTCCGCAAGACCCTCCTCACCTACTGGAACACGGTCGCCTTCCAGGCCCTGTACGCCCGCACGTCCGGCTGGGCCCCGTCCGGGGCCGACCCGGCCCCCGCCGACCGCACCGTCCTCGACCGCTGGCTGCTGTCCGAACTCCACGCGCTCACCGACCAGGTGACCCAGTCCCTGGAGGCCTACGACACCCAGCGCGCCGGCAAGCTCCTCTCGGCGTTCGTCGACGACCTGTCCAACTGGTACGTACGCCGCTCCCGCCGCCGCTTCTGGCAGGGCGACAAGGCCGCGCTGCGCACCCTGCACGAGGTCGTCGAGACGGTCACGAAGCTGATGGCCCCGCTGACCCCGTTCATCACCGAGCGGGTCTGGCAGGACCTGGTCGTGCCGGTCTTCCCCGACGCCCCCGAGTCGGTGCACCTGGCGTCCTGGCCGGAGGCGGACCTCTCCGCGATCGACCCGGAGCTGTCGCGGCAGATGGCCCTGGTGCGCCGCCTGGTCGAGCTGGGCCGGGCCACGCGCGCCGAGTCGGGCGTGAAGACGCGCCAGCCGCTGCGCCGGGCGCTCATCGCGGCCACGGGCTTCGACGCGCTCTCCCCCGAACTGCGCGCGCAGATCACGGAGGAGCTGAACGTCGAGTCGCTGGCGTCGCTCGCCGAGGTCGGCGGCAGTCTCGTCGACACGACCGCCAAGGCCAACTTCCGCGCCCTGGGCAAGCGGTTCGGCAAGCGCGTCCAGGACGTGGCCAAGGCCGTGGCGAACGCCGACGCGGCCGCGCTCTCCCTCGCCCTGCGCGAGGGCACGGCATCGGTGGAGGTCGACGGTGAGACGGTCACCCTCGCCCCGGACGAGGTGATCATCACGGAGACCCCGCGCGAGGGGTGGTCGGTGGCGTCCGACTCGGGCGCGACGGTCGCCCTCGACCTGGAGATCACCGAGGAGCTGCGCCGCGCCGGCCTGGCCCGGGACGCGATCCGCCTGATCCAGGAGGCCCGCAAGAACAGCGGCCTCGACGTCGCCGACCGCATCGCGCTCCGCTGGACCGCGACCGACCCGGCGACCGCCGACGCGCTGACCGGCCACTCGGCCCTGATCGCCGACGAGGTCCTCGCCACCGACTTCGCCCAGGGCGGGGCGGACGACACCTACGGCGCCCCGTTCGCGGACGAGGGCCTGACCCTGACGTTCCGCCTGCGCAAGGCGTAACGCCTCCGGCGCCGACAAGGGCCCGGTCTCTCCCCCGGGAGAGACCGGGCCCTTCCGCATGCCCGGCGTCGCCGGAGGCTGCGGCGCGCCCCCTCGGCACGCGTGGGCCGGCCCCGCAACACGCGTAAAAAGGGCGGGGCCCCGGAGAGAATCCGGGGCCCCGCCCTGTGAACGCCGCCGACGCCTAAGGCGTGGTGTCGGCCGTCAGTTGTCGTCCTCGTCGATGAGGAAGCCGCGCATCGGCGAGGGAGCCTGTCCCATCGGGGAGGGGCCCTGCGGACGCACCGGCGCCATCGGCTGGGTCATCGCCGGGGACATCTGCTGCTGACCGCCGTAGGACGGGCCGGCCTGGCTCGGTCCGCCCATGCCCGGGGTGCCGCCGCCGTAGGACGGGGCGCTCGCGCCGGCCGGAGCCATCGAAGGCGACGGGGACGGCGGCAGGGAGGCCGCGGCCGGGGTACGCGGCGGGGCGAGGGAGTCGTCGGCCTGGGTCTCCAGCTGACGCAGCTGGGACTCGAGGTACGACTTCAGGCGCGTGCGGTACTCGCGCTCGAAGCCGCGCAGGTCCTCGACCTTGCGCTCCAGCGTGGCGCGGGCGGACTCCAGGGAGCCCATCGCGACGCGGTGCTTCTCCTGCGCGTCCCGCTCCAGGGCGTCGGCCTTGGCACGGGCGTCGCGCTCGAGACCCTCGGCACGCGAACGCGCCTCACCGACGATCTTGTTGGCTTCGGAACGGGCCTCGGCGATCGCCTGGTCGGCGGTCTGCTGGGCCAGCGAGAGGACACGGGCGGCGCTGTCGCCACCGGGGCCCTGACCGGGGCCGCCCATGGGGCCGCCCATCTGCTGCTGCATGGGGTGGCCACCCATGGGGCCCTGACCCATCGGCCCCTGCCCCATCGGACCGGGACCCATCTGCCCCTGGCCCATCTGCCCCTGGCCCATGGGGCCCTGGCCCATCTGACCTTGGCCCATCTGACCTTGGCCCATCTGACCTTGGCCCATCTGGCCGGGACCCTGCTGACCGCCCTGACCACCGCCGGGACCGGCGGGCAGCTGCGGGGCACCGCTCGGCAGCTGGGGCGGACCACCCATGGGGCCACCCATCTGCTGCTGCGGCGGGCCCGATATGCCGGCGGGCACCGGGCCGCCGCGCATACCCTGCGGCATACCCTGCTGCTGCATACCCTGCTGCGGCATCCCCTGCTGCTGCATACCCTGCTGCTGCGGGGGCATCCCCTGCTGCTGGTCCTGCGGCTCCGGGGGCTTGCGCATGTTCTGCTGGTTCTGGGCAGCAGCACGCGTGGCGGCGGCCAGCTTGGCGCGCAGGTCCTCGTTCTCCCGCAGCAGGCGGGTCAGTTCGGCTTCGACCTCGTCGAGGAAGGCATCGACCTCGTCCTCGTCATAGCCTTCTCGGAGGCGGACGGTCGTGAACTGCTTGTTCCGCACGTCCTCGGGGGTCAACGGCATCTCTTCACCTCAACGTAGTCGTCGGCATTCGGCAAGACGGTAGTTCACATCTCTCACAGCCCGCTCACGATCGAGATCAGGATGTAGACGATGATCATCAGCACGAAGAAGGACAGGTCGAGCGCCACGCCCCCGAGACGCAACGGCGGGATAACCCGCCGCAGAAGCTTGAGCGGTGGATCGGTGACAGTGTAGGTGGCCTCCAGAACGACCACCATCGCCTTGCCGGGCTGCCATGAGCGGGCGAACTGGAAGACGTAGTCCATGACCAACCGGAAGATGAGCACGATGAGGAAGACCATCAGCGCGATGTAGACGACATCCAGGACCACGCTCATGTTCGGTGCTTCCCTCTCCCCTGCTTACGTGCTCTCTCGTCACTGCTGTTCCGGTCGTGCGTCTCAGCTCTGGTTGAAGAACCCGCCCTCTGCGATGCGGGCCTTGTCCTCCGCCGTGACATCGACGTTAGCAGGCGACAACAGGAACACCTTCTGCGTCACCCGCTCGATACTGCCGTGAAGGCCAAACACCAGACCGGCCGCAAAGTCGACAAGTCGCTTCGCGTCCGTGTCATCCATCTCGGTCAGATTCATGATCACCGGGGTGCCCTCACGGAAGTGTTCCCCGATGGTACGGGCCTCGTTGTAGGTCCGGGGGTGGAGCGTGGTGATCCGGTACGGCTCTCGTTCGGACACGACCTTGGGCATGATCACCGGTGCGTTCTTCTCCAGGGACTGACGTTCTTGTGTGATGGATGCCACGGGCGCGATCCGCGCCGGACGCCCGGATTCCGCGCCTGGCGAAGCGGATCTGGCCACCGGCTCGCGCGGCACGGGCGGTTGGGTGATTCGCACCTCTTCGTCCCTTTGGGACTGATGTGCTCCATGTGACTGGTGTGACGGCTCGTGCCGTCGGTGGTCACGCTCGGGCTCAGGGTCGAGCTCGGGTTCGAAGTCGTCGTCGGGGTCGAAACCCCGGCCGTCGTACCCATCGTCCTCCACGAGGCCGAGGTAGACCGCCATCTTGCGCATCGCGCCGGCCATGCTCTGAGTCCTCCGCTCTGTGGTGGATCCGCTGACGACTGCCAAGTCCCGCGATCCACGTGGCCCTTGTGCCGCCTTAGGCGGTAATGACCATATTTTCTGCTGTGGTCCGACTTCCTGGCGACGTTACCCGAGCCTGGGACGGACTCCGAGTACCGCGGTGCCGACGCGTACATGTGTCGCTCCGGCCGCCACGGCCTGTTCGAGGTCCGCGCTCATCCCTGCCGAGACCATGTTCGCAGCAGGATGAGCTCGGCGCAGGTCAGTCGACAAATCCATCAACCGGTCGAACGCCGCCCGTTGACGTCCGGCGTACTCCCCGGTCAGAGGTGCGACTGTCATCAGCCCGCCGAGCCGGAGCCCCGGAGCGCCCGCCACGAGGTCGGCCAACTCCGCGATCCCACCGGGCGCGACACCGCCCCGCTCCCCCCGCGCGCTTTCGCCCGCGTCGAGCGCGACCTGGATGAGGCAGCCGACCTCGCGCCCGACGCGCTCGGCCTCCTTCGACAGGGCCGTGACCAGGCGGGACCGGTCCACGGACTGCACGACGTCCGCGTAACCGACCACAGAACGCACCTTGTTGGTCTGCAGTTGCCCCACGAAGTGCCAGGAAAGGGGCAGATCCGAGCAGGCCGCGGCCTTGGGCGCCGCGTCCTGGTCACGGTTCTCGGCGACGTGCCGCACACCCAGTTCCGACAGTGCCCGCACGTCGCTCGCCGGGTAGGTCTTGGTGACCACGATCAGGGTCACCTCCTCCCGCGCGCGCCCGGCCGCCGCGCACGCGGCCGTGATGCGCTGTTCCACCTTCGCCAGGTTTCCGGCGAGTTCTTCCTTGCGGTCCGTCATGCCCATCAGTCCAGCCAGACATATCCCGCGAGTCGCCCCGTGGTGCGATCGCGGCGGTAAGAGAAGTGGTCCTGCGACTCGCGCGTGCACACCGGCGACCGCTCCCGGTCGTGCACCCCGAGCCGGTCGAGCTGCGCGTGCACCCCGGCGGTCACGTCGACCGCGGGGGTGCCCCAGCCGGTCTCGGCGTGCGCGGCCGGCTCGACGGCGGCCACCTCGGCCCGCATCGTCTCGGGCACCTCGTAGCACCGGCCGCAGACGGCGGGCCCGGTGCGGGCGACGATCCGGGAGGGCTCGGCACCGAGTCCGACCATGGCCCGTACGGCGGCGGGGACGACCCCCGCGACCATCCCGGGCCGGCCGGCGTGGGCCGCGGCGACGACACCGGCGACCGGGTCGGCGAGCAGGACGGGCGTGCAGTCGGCGGTGAGGACGGCGAGCGCGAGCCCCCGCTCCCGGGTGACGATCGCGTCGACCTCGGGCACCGGGTTCCCCCGCTCCCGGCTTCGCTCGAGCGGGGGGACCCCCATGCCCCAGGGGCCGTCGACGACGGCGACGTCCGCGCCGTGCACCTGGTTCATCCAGACGACCCGGTCCGCCTCGAGACCCAGCGACTTGGCCGCCGACTCCCGGTTGGTCCGTACGGCCTCGGGGTCGTCGCCGACCGCTCCGCCGAGGTTGAGCTCCTCATACGGAGCGGCGCTCACCCCGCCCCACCGGTCGGTGAAGGCGAAGTGCGCGCCGCTCGCGTGTCCGCGCTGTCCTATCACTTCAGGAAGTCCGGCACGTCCAGTTCCTCGGCCGCGCTGTCGGAGTAGCTGCGCGACGGCGGCACCGGCGGGGCGACCGGGATGTCGGCCACCGGCTCGGGCGCCGGCTCCGGCTCCTCCTTAGGGGTCACGCTGCCGAGCGAGCCGAAGGTCGGCCGGCTCTCCGGCTGCCGCACCGGAGCGGGCTCCTCGCGGCGGGGCGAGGACGAGGCCGAGGACGACGAAGAGCCGGAGGCCGAGCCGAGGACGTTGTCCCGGCGGGCCGGGGGCTGGCCCCCGTCGAAGCCGGCCGCGATCACGGTGACCCGGACCTCGTCGCCGAGCGCGTCGTCGATGACGGCGCCGAAGATGATGTTGGCCTCGGGGTGGGCGGCCTCGCTGACCAGCTGGGCGGCCTCGTTGATCTCGAACAGGCCGAGGTCGGAGCCACCGGAGATGGACAGGAGCACACCGCGGGCGCCGTCGATGGACGCCTCGAGCAGCGGCGAGGAGATCGCCATCTCGGCGGCGGCCACCGCGCGGTCGTCGCCGCGGGCCGAGCCGATGCCCATGAGGGCCGAACCCGCCTCGGACATGACCGACTTGACGTCGGCGAAGTCGAGGTTGATCAGACCCGGCGTGGTGATGAGGTCGGTGATGCCCTGGACACCGGAGAGCAGGACCTGGTCCGCCGACTTGAACGCGTCGAGGACGGAGACCTGGCGGTCCGAGATGGACAGCAGCCGGTCGTTGGGGATGACGATGAGGGTGTCGACCTCTTCGCGGAGTTCGGCGATGCCGTCCTCGGCCTGGTTCGCGCGGCGCCGTCCCTCGAAGGTGAACGGGCGCGTGACCACGCCGATGGTCAGGGCGCCGAGGGAGCGCGCGATGTTGGCCACGACGGGTGCGCCGCCGGTGCCGGTGCCACCGCCTTCACCGGCCGTCACGAAGACCATGTCGGCCCCCTTGAGGACCTCCTCGATCTCCTCGCGGTGGTCCTCGGCGGCCTTGCGGCCGACGGCCGGGTTGGCTCCGGCGCCGAGTCCGCGGGTGAGTTCGCGGCCGACGTCGAGTTTGACGTCGGCGTCGCTCATCAACAGAGCCTGGGCGTCCGTGTTGATGGCGATGAACTCGACACCCTTGAGACCGACCTCGATCATCCGGTTGATGGCATTGACACCACCGCCGCCGACACCGATGACTTTGATGACTGCGAGGTAGTTCTGCGGTGCTGCCACGTCGAAGGCCTCTCGCCTCGAGTTACGTGTCGCTGGTTCGCGAGACGCTCTGCGCTCCACGATCCGGCGACTGATGCCGAATGGGACGGTCCGTTTCGCCGACCCGAACCCTAACGCTGAAGTTTAGGGTTACCAGTGTGCCTGTTCCTTGAAGTCTTCTGAACAGGACACTAAGTCGACAAGTGGCGCCCGTTCAACGAACACGCCGAACCTCCCGTTTTTCTTTTCACCCTATGTGATCAGCCATGTCGCTGCCCAACCAGGGTGCTGGCCTGCGCTGATGTGCGTCAACTCCCCGCTGACGCAGGGGCCGTGGGGGCACTCACATCGAAGTGCCGTGCGTCCGGAGAGGCTTTCATCAGAGCGAGGATGATACGGCCCTTCGCCGCACCGTTCTCGGCGCTGCCCCACGCGACGGTCCGGCCACCGCTCAGCTCCAGCGAGATGTCGTCGTAGGAACGGACCTTGACGACGCGGGTGGCCCGGGCGACCGCGGACGGCAGGGCACCGGCGGTCCGCACCGCCTCGCGGACGAGGCGGTCCTCGCCGAAGCGGCGCAGACTCGCGGCGGCCGAACTCGACGGGGAGGGTTCCGTTTCCAGCAGCGGAACACCCTTCGGCGCCCGGGAAACGGTGGCGAAACGGACACCCTCGTCGTCCACTTCGATGAATTTCCGCCCTTTTTGGACAAGCAGGACGGGCGTGCGTTCGGTCACTTTCAGACCGATTCCGTCGGGCCAGGAACGCGTCACGGCAACCGAGTCGATCCGGCGCAGTCTCTCCCTCAACCGCTCCTCGATCGCGCCGGTGTCGACGGAGACCAGCGGTGACCCGACGGGGACGGCGGCGGCCTCGCGGACCTGGGCCGGCGTCAGAACAGCCGCGCCGGAGACGGAGACCCGCTCCACGCGCAGCCACGGGGAGCCGTACAGCAGCCAGCCGACGCCGGCGCCGAGGAGGACGGCCGCGAGCGCGATGATGATGATCATACGAAGCCGGCGCGGACCGAGCCGCCGGACGAGGGGCGGGCCGGACGACTCCCGCTGGCGTGCACCGCGCTCGGCGGTGGCGGATCCGGCCACGCGCACTCCCTTTCCTGGCCCGGTTCGCCTCCGGGGCACCGCGGGCGGCGCCGAACGGCAGGGGGCCCCCGACCGCTCGGCGCCGACGCGCCCCTTCGGCTCACTCGCCGATGCGTTTCCTAGTGGTGTGCCCGGCCGGCGGCGATCGCCTCGTACACCATGCCGACGAGCAGGTCGTCGGCGTCCCGGCGTCCGAACTCACCGGCGGCGCGGGACATCTCGTACAGCCGGTGCGGGTCGGCCAGCACCGGCAGGACGTTCTCCCGGATCCACTCCGGGGTCAGTTCCGCGTCGTCGACCAGGAGGCCGCCGCCGGCCTTGACCACCGGCTGGGCGTTCAGCCGCTGTTCGCCGTTGCCGATGGGCAGCGGGACGTAGGCGGCGGGGAGCCCGACGGCGGAGAGTTCGGCGACGGTCATGGCGCCCGCGCGGCAGAGCATCATGTCGGCCGCAGCGTACGCGAGATCCATCCGGTCCACGTACGGTACCGGGACGTACGGGGGCATTCCCGGCATCTGCTGGACCTGTGGCAGTTCGTTCTTCGGGCCGACCGCGTGCAGGATCTGGATGCCGGCCTGCTGGAGCCACGGGGCGACCTGCTGGACCACCTCGTTGAGGCGGCGGGCGCCCTGCGAACCGCCGGAGACGAGCAGCGTCGGCAGGTTCGGGTCGAGGCCGAAGGCGTGCCGCGCCTCGGGGCGCACGGCGGCCCGGTCCAGCGTGGCGATGGAACGGCGCAGCGGGATGCCGATGTAGCGGGCGTCGCGGAGCTTGCTGTCGGGCGTGGAGACGGCGACGCGGGCGGCGTACCGCGAGCCGATCTTGTTGGCCAGACCCGGGCGGGCGTTGGCCTCGTGGATGACGATCGGCACGCCCCGGCGCTTGGCGGCGAGGTAGGCGGGCAGGGCCACGTATCCGCCGAAGCCCACGACCACGTCGGCCTTGGTGCGCTCCAGGATCTGCTCGGTCGCCTTGATCGTGCCGCGCAGCCGGCCCGGGACGGTGATCAGCTCGGGGGTCGGCTTGCGCGGCAGCGGCACCGCGGGGATCAGCGCCAGCTCGTACCCCCGCTGGGGTACGAGCGTGGTCTCCAGACCGCGCTCCGTGCCCAGGGCCGTGATCCCCACCGAGGGGTCCTGCCTGCGCAGGGCGTCCGCGAGGGCGAGCGCGGGCTCGATGTGGCCGGCGGTCCCCCCACCAGCGAGTACGACATGCACCGAAATTCACCGCTCTCCGGACGTACGCGCCGCCGAGGCACGCCGTCGCATCGTGTTCCATCTCCGGGGCCCCGTGAGACCCCCGGCTCCCCGCTTTCTACCAAAGCGGGGAGGCCGCATCGCAAGCGCCGCCCGCGCAGCGGGCTCGTCGCGTGCGAAGGCGATCATCAGCCCGATGGCGAACATGGTCGGCAGCAGGGCGGATCCTCCGTAGGAGAACAGCGGGAGGGGGACACCGGCGATCGGCAGCAGGCCGAGCACCGCACCGATGTTGATCACGGCCTGGGCCGTGATCCAGGTGGTCACGCCTCCCGCGGCATACCTGACGAAGGGGTCCTCCGTGCGTCCGGCCACGCGGATACCCGCATAGCCTAGAGCCGCGAACAGGGCGAGCACCGACAACGTCCCCGCGAGACCCAGTTCCTCGCCGGTGACGGCGAAGATGAAGTCGGTGTGCGCCTCGGGGAGTTGTCCCCATTTCTCCACGCTCGCACCGAGCCCGGAGCCGAAGATGCCGCCCGAGGCGAGGGCGTAGATCCCGTGCACGGCCTGCCAGCAGTCGGCCGCCCCGGACTTCGGTTCGGTGGCGCCGATGCAGGCGAGCCGGGCCATGCGGTTCGGGCTGGTCTTGATGAGGATCACGCCGATCAGGGCGGCGATCGAGAGCACGCCGGCGAAGAGGCGGGTGGGCGCGCCCGCCAGCCACAGCAGGCCGAACAGGATGGCCGTGAGGATGATCGCCGTCCCCATGTCGCCGCCGAGCATGATCAGTCCGAGCAGCATGAACGCGACCGGCACGAGCGGCACCAGCAGGTGCTTCCACTGGCTCAGCAGCGTCCTGTCCTGTTTGCGGGCCAGCAGGTCGGCACCCCAGAGCACCAGCGCGAGCTTGCCGAACTCGCTGGGCTGGATCTGGAACGAGCCGCCGAGCGAGATCCAGTTCTGGTTGCCGTTGACCGCCATCCCTATCCCCGGCACCTGCACCAGGACCATCAGGAAGACGGCGCCCGCGAGGATCGGGTAGGCCAGCGCCCGGTGCAGTTTCACCGGCATCCGGGAGGCGGCCAGCATCAGCAGTCCGCCGATGGCGGCGGCGAGGAACTGCTTGCGGAAGAAGAACGAGCCCGGCAACGCCATCTGCAACGCGGTGACCTGCGAGGCCGAGTAGACCATCACCAGGCCCAGCACGGTGATCAGCAGGCTGCCGCCGAGGATCAGGTAGTAGGCGGTCAGCGGCCGGTCCCAGGCCCTGCGGGCACGCGTGTGGAGCCGCAGCACCGGGTTGTCGCGCGGCGGCCTGGCGGCAGGTCTGCGGACGGCCCGCTGGACGGGCGGCCGCCCGGTACGGCTACCGGGCACCGCAGCCTCCGGTGAACGTCGGCCTCGACGGTCGCACGCGTCCCTCCCAAGGTCCGCCCGGCAGGCGGCCGGGTCAGGCTCCGAGTTCGCGAACGGCTTCCGCGAACGCGTCACCGCGCTGGTTGTAGTTGACGAACATGTCCATGGAGGCGCAGGCCGGGGCGAGGAGCACCGTGTCGCCTTCGACGGCGAGTCCGCGGGCCTCCTGGACAGCCGCGAGCATCGCCCCAGTGTCGGTCCGGTCGAGCTCGACGACCGGGACCTGCGGGGCGTGTCGCGTGAGGGCTTCACGGATCAGGGCGCGGTCGGCGCCGATGAGCACGACCCCGCGCAGCCGCTTCGCCGACTTCGCGACCAGCTCGTCGAAGGTCGCCCCCTTGGCGAGACCGCCCGCGATCCACACGATCGACTCGTACGCCGCCAACGAGGCCTGCGCGGCATGGGTGTTGGTGGCCTTGGAGTCGTCGACGTACGCGACGCCGTCCAGGTCCGCCACGTGGGCGATCCGGTGGGCGTCGGGCGTGAAGGCCCGCAGCCCGTCCCGTACGGCCGTGGCGGGCACCCCGAAGGCGCGCGCGAGGGCCGCCGCGGCAAGGGCGTTGGCGATGTTGTGCGGCGCGGGAGGGGTGACGTCGGAGACCTCGGCCAGCTCCTGGGCGTTCTTCTGCCGGTTCTCTACGAAGGCGCGGTCGACCAGGATGCCGTCCACGACGCCGAGTTGGGACGGGCCGGGGGTGCCCAGCGTGAAGCCGACGGCCCGGCAGCCCTCCTCGACGTCCGCCTCGCGCACCAGGTCCTCGGTGGCCTTGTCGGCCACGTTGTAGACGCAGGCGACCCGATTGCCCTCGTACACACGGCCCTTGTCCTTGGCGTACGCCTCCATGGAGCCGTGCCAGTCGAGGTGGTCCGCGGCCAGGTTGAGCACGGTGGCCGAGTGGGCGCGCAGGGAGGGCGCCCAGTGCAGCTGGTAGCTGGAGAGTTCCACGGCGAGGACGTCGTAGCGCTCCTCGCCGAGGACCGCGTCCAGCAACGAGACCCCGATGTTGCCGACGGCCGCCGTGCGCAGGCCGGCCGCCGTCAGGATCGACGCCAGCATCTGGGTGGTGGTGGTCTTGCCGTTGGTGCCGGTGACGCAGAGCCAGGGGGCCGCGTCGGGCCCCCTGAGCCGCCAGGCGAGTTCGACGTCGCCCCACACCGGCACACCGGCCGCGGCAGCCGCCGTGAACAGCGGCTTGTCCGGCTTCCAGCCGGGCGCGGTGACGATCAGGTCGGTGCCCTCGGGCAGGGTCGCCCCGTCGCCGAGGCGCACGGTGACGCCCAGCTCCAGCAGCTCCGCGGCCTGCTCACGCGCGCGTGCGTCGTCGCCGTCGTTGACGACGGTGACGTGCGCGCCGAGGCCGTGCAGCACCTTGGCCGCCGGGATGCCGGAGACGCCGAGTCCGGCGACGGTGACGTTCTTCCCCTGCCAGTCGGTCACTTTTCTGCTGCCCATCCCGCGTAGAAGAGACCCAGTCCGACGATCACGCAGATGCCCTGGATGATCCAGAAGCGGACCACGACGAGAACTTCGGACCAGCCCTTGAGTTCGAAGTGGTGCTGGAGCGGCGCCATGCGGAAGACGCGCTTGCCGGTCATCCGGAAGGAGCCGACCTGGATGACCACCGACATGGTGATGAGGACGAACAGCCCGCCCAGGATGGCCATCAGCAGTTCGGTGCGGGAGCAGATCGCGAGACCGGCGAGCACGCCGCCGAGCGCCAGCGAACCGGTGTCGCCCATGAAGATCTTGGCCGGCGAGGTGTTCCACCACAGGAAGCCGAGGCAGGCGCCCATCAGCGCGGAGGCGATGACCGCGAGGTCCAGCGGATCGCGCACCTCGTAGCAGGCGCTGGGGTTGGTCAGGGTCTCGCCGTTGGCGCAGGACTCCTGGAACTGCCAGACACCGATGAAGGTGTAGGCGCCGAAGACGAGGACGGAGGCACCGGTGGCGAGGCCGTCCAGACCGTCCGTCAGGTTCACGCCGTTGGACATCGCGAGGATCATGAACAGCGCCCAGACGACGAACAGCACCGGGCCGATCGTCCAGCCGAAGTCCGTGATGAACGACAGCTTCGTCGAGGCCGGGGTGTTGCCGCGCTGGTCGGAGAACTGGAGCGAGAGCACCGCGAAGGCGATGCCGACGATCAGCTGGCCGGCCATCTTCGCCTTGGCCCGCAGACCCAGCGAACGCCGCTTGACGATCTTGATGTAGTCGTCGAGGAAGCCGACCAGACCCATGCCGCACATCAGGCCGAGCACCAGCAGGCCGGAGTAGGTCGGCGGCTTGCCCGTGATGACCTTGGACAGGAAGTACGCCGCGACCGTCGCCAGGATGAAGGCGATACCGCCCATGGTCGGCGTACCGCGCTTGCTGGCGTGCTCGCGCGGGCCGTCGTCGCGGATGTACTGGCCGTACCCCTTGCGTGCGAGCAGCTTGATCAGCAGCGGGGTGCCGACCAGCGTCAGGAAGAGGCCGATGACGCCCGCGAACAGGATCTGATTCATCATCGGGCGGCGACCTCACCCTCGGCACCGGTCTCGAGCAGCGCCTGCGCGACGCCCTCCAGGCCGACCGAACGGGACGCCTTCACGAGTACGACGTCCCCCGGGCGCAACTCGCTGCGCAACAGGTCGACAGCCGCCTGTGCGTCGGACACGTGCACCGACTCCTCACCCCACGAACCCTCGTTGTATGCGCCCAGTTGCAGCCAGGCGGCTTCCCTGCCCCCGACCGCGACGAGCTTGCCGACATTGAGCCGGACGGCGAGCCGTCCGACCGCGTCGTGCTCGGCGAGCGCCTCGTCCCCCAGCTCGGCCATCTTGCCGAGCACCGCCCACGTACGGCCCCCCTTTGCCTGTGAGGCTTTGCCCATGGCCGCGAGCGCGCGCAGGGCGGCTCGCATGGACTCGGGGTTCGCGTTGTAGGCGTCGTTGACGATCGTCACGCCGTCCGGGCGCTCGGTGACCTCCATCCGCCAGCGGGAGAGGGAGTCCGCCTCGGAGAGCGCGGTGGCGATCTCTTCCGCGGACATACCCAGCTCATGGGCGACGGCGGCCGCGGCGAGCGCGTTCGACACGTGGTGCTCACCGTACAGGCGCATGGTCACATCGCTTGCACCGGAGGGTGTGTGAAGCCTGAACGCGGGCTGTCCGGTGTCCGTGAGTCTCACGTTCTCGGCGCGTACGTCCGCTTCGTCGGACTCTCCGAAAAGGACCACCTTCGCCTTCGTACGGGAGGCCATGGCGCGGACCAGGGGGTCGTCGGCGTTGAGGACCGCCACACCGCCCCCGCTCGCGGGCGGGAGGCTCTCGACGAGTTCGCCCTTCGCCTGGGCGATCTGCTCGCGGCCGCCGAACTCGCCGATGTGGGCGGTGCCGACGTTGAGCACGAGGCCGATCCTCGGCGGCGTCAGACCGGTGAGGTAGCGGATGTGGCCGATGCCGCGGGCGCCCATCTCCAGGACGAGGAACCTGGTCTCCTCGGTGGCGGACAGGGCGGTCAGCGGGAGCCCGATCTCGTTGTTGAGCGAGCCCGGCGTGAACACCGTCGGCGCCTTGCGCCGCAGGACCTGGGCGATGAGGTCCTTGGTGCTGGTCTTGCCGGCCGAGCCGGTGAGGGCGACGAGGGTCGTGCCGAGCTCGCGCACGACGTGCCGGGCGAGGGCGCCGAGCGCCGTCTGGACGTCGTCCACGACGATCGCGGGTACGCCGACGGGCCGCGAGGCCAGTACGGCCGCCGCGCCCGCCTCGACGACCGCCCGCGCGTAGTCGTGGCCGTCCGCCCGTTCGCCGACGAAGGCGACGAAGAGGCTGCCGGGCTCCACCTCGCGGGAGTCCCGGACGACGGGTCCGGTGACCTGCACGGACGGATCCGGTATGTCGTACGTCTGCCCGCCGACGACTGCTGCGATCTCGGCGAGGGAGAGGGCGATCACAAGTTCATCCCTGGGTCTTCTGGATAGCTTCGCGAAGCACCTGGCGGTCGTCGAAGGGACGGACCACACCGGCGATGTCCTGGCCCTGCTCGTGGCCCTTGCCCGCGACCAGCACGGTGTCCCCGGGCCGCGCCCGGCCGACGGCGGCGGCGATCGCGGCGGCCCGGTCCTCGAACAGCTGCACCTCGCCGCGCTCGTGGGCCGGCACGGACGCGGCGCCCTGGAGCATCGTCGCGAGGATCGCGAGGGGGTCCTCGGAGCGGGGGTTGTCGGAGGTCAGTACGGCGGTGTCGGCGAGCCGGGCCACGGCGGCGCCCATCGGGGCCCGCTTGGTGGTGTCGCGGTCACCGCCGCAGCCGAGCACCACGTGCAGCCGGCCCTTGGTGACCTTGCGCAGCGCCTTGAGCACCGACTCCACGGCGTCCGTCTTGTGCGCGTAGTCGACGACCGCGAGGTAGTCCTGCCCGGCGTCCACCCGCTCCAGCCGGCCCGGCACGCCCGGTACGGCGGCCACGCCGTCGGCGGCGGTCTGCGGGTCGAGTCCGGCGGCGGCGAGGGCGACGATGGCGCCGAGGCTGTTGGCCACGTTGAAGGGGCCGGCGATCGGCGACCTGGCGGCGATCCGCTCGCCCTGCGGGCCGAGGACGGTGAACGTCGAGTCCATCGGGCCGACCTGGACGTCCACGGCCCGCCAGTCGGCGTCGGGGTGGCCCTCGGCGGAGAACGTGACGACGGGGACGGTGGCCTCGCCGGCCAGCCGGCGGCCGTACTCGTCGTCGAGGTTGACCACCCCGAGCCTGCTGCGCAGCGGGGTGAACAGCTGCGCCTTGGCCCGGAAGTAGTCCTCCATGTCGGAGTGGAACTCCATGTGTTCCGGGCTGAGGTTGTTGAACACGGCGATGTCGAAGACGCAGCCGTCGACCCGGCCGAGGACCAGGGCGTGGCTGGAGACCTCCATCGCGACCGCCTCGACGCCGCGTTCGCGCATGACGGCGAACAGGGCCTGGAGGTCGGTGGCCTCCGGGGTGGTGCGCTCGGACTTGATGCGCTCGTCGCCGATGCGCATCTCGACCGTGCCGATGAGGCCGGTCGCCCTGACCTTCTTCAGGCCGCCCTCGACGAGGTAGGCGGTGGTGGTCTTGCCGGAGGTGCCGGTGATGCCGATCTGGAGCAGCTCGCGGCCGGGGTGGCCGTAGATGGTGGCCGCCAGTTCGCCCATCCGTCCGCGCGGGTCGTCGACGACCAGGACCGGCAGGCCGGTGGCGGCGGCGCGCCCGGCTCCGGCCGGGTCGGTCAGCACGGCGACCGCGCCGAGGCCCGCGGCCTGGGTGGCGAAGTCGGCGCCGTGCAGGCGGGCGCCCGGGAGGGCGGCGTACAGGTCGCCGGGGCGGACGGCGCGTGAGTCGTGGGTGATGCCCGTGACCTCCGCGGCGCTCTCCGGCTGCTCGGCACCCAGCTGTCCGGCCAGCTCCGCCAGGGGTGTGGCGGCGACGTGAACCGGTCGCGGCGGTCCCGGATACGTCACGGAAGCGCCCTTCTGAGTGGTTGGGGACTGATCAGCGTGTGGCACGGCGGTGAGCGTACCGGGCGGGGCTGGTCGGGAGCGAAGCGAGGCGGCGGGTGGTGCCTGGTTCGCGGGGTCGGGAGTGATCATGGTCACGGGCTGGTTCCCTGGCTGGTTCGGCGCTGAACACGGGCGGCTGACGGGCTGGCGGGCGGGGTCGCGGGGTCAGGGGGCGAAGGAGACCGGGAGGTTCGCGGGCTTCCCCCCGGTCGGCGGGATCTGGAGCGTCTTCAGGGAGAACTCCATGACCTGCTTGAAGATCGGGCCGCAGATCTGGCCGCCGAAGTAGCTGCCCTCGGTGGCGTTCTGGATCGCGCAGTAGACCGTCACCCGGGGGTTGTCGGCGGGCGCGAACCCGGCGAACGACGAGGTGTAGCCGCGGTACTTGCCGGTGGCCGGATCCACCCGGTTCGCGGTACCCGTCTTGCCCGCGACGCGGTATCCGGGGATGCGCGCCTTGGTGCCGGTTCCCTCCTCGTCGTCCACCACCGACTCCAGCATCTGGGCGAGGGACTTGGCCGTCTTCTGGCTCACCACCCGTGTCTTGCGGGGGGTCTCGGCGGGGGCGAAGCGGCCGTCGGGCCCCTTGGTGCCGCGCACCAGGCTCGGTTCGACGCGCACGCCGCCGTTGGCGATCGTCGAGTAGACGGAGGCCGCCTGGAGCGCGTTGATGGAGACGCCCTGGCCGAAAGGGATCGTGTACTGCTGCGAGGTCGACCAGTCGCCGGGCGCCGCGAGGATGCCCTTGGTCTCGCCGGGGAAGCCGAGCCCGGTGTAGCTGCCGATGCCGAACTTGCGCAGGTAGGAGTAGAGCGTCCGGTTCGCCTGCGCCTGGGTCTTGCCGAGCTGGCCGGTCGCCAGGATCGTGCCGATGTTGCTGGACTTGGCGAGCACGCCGTTGAGCGTGAGGTACCAGGTGGCGTGGTCGATGTCGTCCTGGAAGAGCCGGTCGCCGCGGTGCAGCCGGTTGGGCACGGTGACGTGCGTGAGGGGCGTGGCGGCGTTCTCCTCCAGTACGGCGGCCATCGACATGACCTTGGCGGTGGAGCCGGGCTCGAAGGCGTCCTGGAGGGCCGCGTTGCCGAGGGCCTCGGGGCTCGCGTCGGACAGGTCGTTGGGGTCGAAGCCGGGCGAGTTGGCCAGGGCGAGGATCTCGCCGGTGCGGGTGTCCTGGACGATGACGTAGCCGCGGTCCGCCTTGGACGCCTTCACCTGCTCGGTGATGGCGTTCTGCGCGGCCCACTGGATGTCCCGGTCGATCGTCAGCTCGACGTCGGATCCGGGCACGGCCGGTGTCTCGGTGGAGCCTGCGGTGGGCACCTGACGGCCGCCGGACTGGGCGTAGCGGATCTTGCCGTCCTTGCCGGCCAGGGTGGCGTTCAGCTGCTGCTCGATGCCGCCGCCGCCCGCGCCCTCGGCGTTGACCCAGCCCAGTATCCCGGCGGCCAGCTCACCGTTGGGGTACACGCGCTTGCTGCTCGGGACGGAGAAGACGCCGGCCAGGACGTTGGCCGTGGCGGGGTCCGACTCGGCCTTGGTGGCGAGCGCGGACTTCAGGTCCTTGATCTGCTTCCAGACCTGCGGGGTCTGCCGGCCGGCCAGCTTGGCGTAGCGGACGTTCGCGTCGCCGGGGCGCAGCTTCTTGACGAGCGCGGACTGCTCCTGGCCGAGGATCGGCGCGAGGAGGGCGGCCGCCTGCTCGGGCCCGTCGTCGATCTTCAGCTGTCCGCGGGCGAACATCGTCGGGTCGGCCGTGATGTCGTAGGCGTCCTCGCTGGAGGCGAGGGCCACGCCGGAGCGGTCGGTGATCTCGCCGCGCTCGGCCGCCAGGACCTGGCCGACGTAGCGGTTCTGCTCGGCCTTGGCGGCGTAGGTGCCGGCGTCGACGGCCTGCACCTGGAGCAGCCGGACGACGAAGGCGATCATCACCAGGGCCAGCGCGAGGCCGACCAGGCGCAGCCGGGGACGCGGGCTGCCGAGCCGGATGACGCGGGGGGCCGCGGGCCGTGCGGCCGGACGGCGGGCGGGGCGCGCTCCGGGCCCCGGCCGGCGCCGGGCCGACGCGGGGCGGGCGGGCCGGGCCGGGCGGGCGGGGCCGGGCACGCGCCGGCGGGGCGGTTCCCTGTCGGACACTTCCGTCACCTGCCGGGAGTCGTGGGGGTGGCTGTGGTCGCGGACACACCGGGGGCGGTCGCCGCCGGGCCGGGGGCGGCCGCGGCGGCCGGGGAGGCGCCGGGGGCGGCGGCGGCCGACGGGAGGGCCGGCAGGGTCGCGATGGCCTCGGGGGGCCGTACGGCGAGCGGGGTGTCCGCCGGGGAACGGGGGGCGGCCGAGGGAACGCCCTTCACGGTGCCGTCGGGGTCGAGGAAGGCCGGGTCGCCGCCGGGCACCATGCCCAGTTCCCGCGCGCGGCGCTGGAGGGCGTCCGGGGCGGAGTAGGAGTCGATGTCCCGCTGGAGCGCCTGTTCCTCGTCGGTGAGGTTCTTGGTGTCCTTCTGCAGGTCGTCCATCTCGAACGAGCCCTCGCTGAGCGCGGAGTTCAGCACCAGCAGGCCGATCAGGCCACCGCCGAGGAGCAGCACGACGAGCAGGACGAACGGCGTGCGGGCCGCCTGTCGCGGCCGGGCCGGGAAGAGCCGCGCGAGCCGGGCGGCCCGCCCCTTCAGCCGGGGTTTCCTGCTCACTCGCCCTCCCCTGGGCCACCGGTCACGAACCCGTTGGACGGGGGTGTCCCCCGGCCCGCCCGCCGCACGCCCGTCACTCGACGTCCTCCCTGATGCGCTCGGCCCCGCGCAGCCGCGCCGGGGCGGCCCGCCGGTTCTCGGCGACCTCTTCCTCCGTGGGAAGTTCGGCACCACGGGTGAGCAGCTTGAGGCGCGGCTGGTAGCGCTCGGGGACGACGGGCAGTCCGGCCGGCGCGGTGGTGGCGGCACCGGCCGCGAACACCTGCTTGACCAGTCGGTCCTCCAGCGAGTGGTACGACAGCACGGCGATCCGTCCGCCGACGTCGAGGGCCTTCACCGCGGCCGGGACCGCCCGTTCCAGGACCGACAGTTCGCCGTTGACCTCGATGCGCAGCGCCTGGAAGGTGCGCTTGGCCGGGTTGCCGCCGGTGCGCTTGGCCGCCTGCGGCAGAGCGTCGCGGATCAGCTCGACGAGCCGGGCGCTGTCGGTGAACGGCTCCTTCTCCCGCTCGCGCACGACCGCGGAGACGATCCGCTTGGCCTGCTTCTCCTCACCGTAGGCCCGCAGGATGCGCACCAGTTCGCCCGGCGGATAGGTGTTGAGGACCTCGGCGGCGCTGATGCCGGTCGTCTGGTCCATGCGCATGTCGAGGGGGGCGTCCTGCGCGTAGGCGAATCCCCGGTCCGCCTCGTCGAGCTGCATGGAGGAGACGCCGAGGTCGAACAGGACGCCCTGCACGCGCGGGACGCCGAGCCGCTCCAGCACCTCGGGAAGTTCGTCGTACACGGCGTGCACGAGGGTGGCGCGGTCCTGGTACGGGGCGAGGCGCTCGCCGGACAGCCGCAGGGCCTCCTTGTCGCGGTCCAGGGCGACGAGGCGGGCCTCGGGGAACCGGGTGAGCAGGGCCTCGCTGTGTCCGCCGAGGCCGAGCGTGCAGTCGACGACCACCGCTCCGGGCCGCTGGAGGGCGGGGGCCAGCAGGTCCAGGCACCGCTGGAGCATCACCGGGACGTGTCGACTCCGTCCCTCCCGTCGCCCGCCGTCACCCTCGTTCGAATGCGCTTCGCGCCCCATTGGTCCTGGGCCCTCTCAGATCCGGCGGAGTCCGTACGCACCGCCGGGTCCCCACCCGCTCGAAGAAGGGGAGGTCCGCCGGCGCCGGAAGCGTCAGCCGACCGGGAGCGGGAGGAGGCCGAGCCGTACGTACGCGCCGCGCACGCGGGGAGATCCCCGGCGGCCGCGCCGGGGTCTCTCGGGGAATTCAGTCCAGCGGGGAGATCACCGCCTCCCGCTTCGCGTCACTTTAGTCCACCCTGTCTCGCGGTCAATCAACCGGCCTGCGCGTCGTGCTCCGGTACGCGTGCGAAGCGGCGATTACGGGAAAATCGCTCCCACGGGCTTGACCCGGCCACTCGTGTGGATTACCTCACATGAGACCGGGATGACGTTCTTCACCCTTCTCACAACGAGACCGGAGAGCTTGTGACCAGTAACGTCATGGGTATGACGACTTCTGCATCGGTACCCACCGGCTCCGAGGCCGCCATACCCACTGGCGGTACGGTCACCGACCACCTGGTCGACGCGAACCGGCGCTACGCCGCCGCGTTCAGCGACCCGGGGATGGACGCGCGCCCCGTCCTGCACGTGGCCGTGGTGGCCTGCATGGACGCCCGACTCGACCTGCACGACGCCCTCGGCCTGGAACTCGGCGACTGCCACACCATCCGCAACGCGGGCGGTGTCGTCACCGACGACGTGATCCGCTCCCTCACGATCAGCCAGCGCGCCCTGGGCACCCGCAGCGTGGTGCTGATCCACCACACCGGCTGCGGTCTGGAGAGCCTCACCGAGGAGTTCCGCCACGACCTGGAGATGGAGGTGGGACAGCGTCCGGCATGGGCGGTGGAGGCCTTCCGGGACGTCGACCAGGACGTGCGGCAGTCGATGCAGCGCGTGCGCACCTCGCCGTTCCTGCTGCACACCGACGACGTACGAGGCTTCGTCTTCGACGTGAGGACGGGGATGCTGAGGGAGATCGACCCGGCCGAACAGTCCTAAGACCTGACATATCGCTGTCAGTTGTCCACGGGCGAGTGACACGAAACGGTAACGGCAGCAAGAATGCGGGAGTGGCGTCGCGCTGAGCATTTCCCGCGTGGTGTCCGTGTTTCGGGGTGGGCCGGTCCGCATCGCAGAGCGTCGGCCCGGAAAGAACGGGCCGAGGAGGGCCGGGTGACGACCTATGACGAGCGTGCGAGCCTCACAGATCTGACCGCCACTGTGGAGCGGGTCCGCAGTTCGGTGGAGGGAGTGATCGAGGGCAAGCCCGAGGTCGTACGGCTTTCTCTGACGGTGCTTCTCGCCGAGGGACATCTTCTGATCGAGGATGTCCCCGGCGTGGGCAAGACGATGCTGGCGAAGGCGCTGGCCCGGTCCATCGACTGTTCGGTCCGGCGTATCCAGTTCACGCCCGACCTGCTGCCGTCGGACGTCACCGGCGTGTCCATCTGGGACCAGCAGCGCCGGGACTTCGAGTTCAAGCCGGGGGCGATCTTCGCGCAGATCGTGATCGGCGACGAGATCAACCGCGCCTCGCCCAAGACCCAGTCCGCGCTGCTGGAGTCGATGGAGGAGCGCCAGGTCACCATGGACGGGCAGACCTACGAGCTGCCCAGCCCCTTCATGGTGGTGGCCACCCAGAACCCGGTGGAGATGGAGGGCACCTATCCGCTGCCCGAGGCCCAGCGCGACCGTTTCATGGCCCGAGTCTCCATCGGCTACCCCAGCCCGGAGGCCGAGCTGCAGATGCTCGACGTCCACGGCGGGGTGAACCCCCTGGACGACCTCCAGCCGGTGGCCCACGCGCACGAGATCCTGAAGCTGATCGAGGCGGTCCGCGGGGTCCACGTCGCCGAGGCGATCCGGCGGTACGCGGTCGACCTGGTCTCCGCCACCCGCACCCACCCCGACCTCAGACTCGGCGCCTCCCCGCGCGCGACCCTGCATCTGCTGCGCGCGGCGAAGGCGTCCGCCGCCCTCGGCGGCCGGGACTACGCGCTGCCGGACGACGTGCAGAACCTCGCCGTGGCCGTCCTGGCCCACCGGCTGCTGCCCACCGCGCAGGCCCAGCTGAACCGCCGCACCTCGGAGCAGGTCGTCGAGGAGATCATCCAGCGCACCCCGGTGCCCACCGGCTCCCCGCAGCAGCGCGGCTACGGCCTGGGCGACGGCCCCCAGGCGTACAACCGGCAGCCGCCGCGGAGGCTCGGATGACCACCGGCGCGGCCGGACCGGCGGAGGCGGGCCGCGGGGAGAAGGGCGGCGTACGCACCGCCCTGGCCGGTCTCACCACGCGTGGCCGCTCCTTCCTGGCGGCCGGGGTCGCCGCCGCGATCTGCGCCTACGTCCTCGGTCAGCCCGACCTGCTGCGCGTCGGGCTGCTGCTGGCCGCGCTGCCGCTGGTCTGCGCGGCCGTGGTCTACCGCACCCGCTACCGGGTGGCCGGCAGCCGCCGGCTCTCCCCCGCGCGCGTGCCCGCCGGCAGCGAGGCCCGCGTCCATCTGCGCATGGACAACGTCTCCCGGCTGCCCACGGGCCTGCTGATGCTCCAGGACCGGGTGCCCTACGTCCTCGGCCCGCGCCCCCGCTTCGTCCTGGACCGGGTCGAGGCGGGCGGCCGGCGCGAGGTGTCCTACCGGGTCCGCTCCGACCTGCGCGGCCGCTACCCGCTGGGCCCCCTCCAGCTGCGGCTGAACGACCCGTTCGGCATGTGCGAGCTGACCCGCTCCTTCTCGACGCACGACACCCTGACGGTCGTGCCGCGCGTGGAGGCGCTGCCGCCGGTCCGGCTGGGCGGCGAGGCGAAGGGGTACGGCGACGGGCGGCAGCGCTCGCTGGCGCTGGCCGGCGAGGACGACGCGATCCCGCGCGGCTACCGCTACGGCGACGACCTGCGCCGTGTCCACTGGCGTTCCACCGCCCGCTACGGCGAGCTGATGGTGCGCCGTGAGGAGCAGCCCCAGCGCTCCCGCTGCACGGTGCTGCTGGACACCCGCGGGCTCGCCCACCGGGGCGCGGGCCCCGACTCGGCCTTCGAGTGGGCGGTCTCGGGCGCCGCGTCCGTCCTGGTGCACATGCTGGAGCGGGGCTTCTCCGTCCGGCTGCTGACGGACACCGGCAGCTCGGTGCCGGGCGAGGGTGCCGAGGGTTTCGCCGGGTCCGGCCAGGGATCGGCCGACGCGGCCGGGCTGATGATGGACACCCTCGCCGTGATCGACCATTCCGACGGCACGGGCCTGTCCCCGGCCTACGACGTGCTGCGCGGGGGCAACGAGGGGCTGCTGGTGGCCTTCCTCGGCGACCTCGACGAGGAGGAGGCGGCGGTGGCCGCCAAGATGCGCCAGCGCAGCGGGGGCGCCGTCGTCTTCCTCCTGGACGGCGACAGCTGGGTGCGTGAACCGAATGACGTGCCTCATCCGATGAACAGGCACCAGGAGCGGTTGCGGATGCTGCGCGAGGCGGGCTGGACGGCCGTGAGCGTGCCGCGGGGCGCTCCGCTGGACGAGCTGTGGCGGCAGGCGGACCGGGAGCGTTCGGGTGTCGTGACGGCCGGCGGACCGAGCGGAAGGGGGGCGGGGTCATGAGCGGTCGGGCCCGGTTGACGCTGTGCGCCGCGGCGGCCACGCTGATGGCCGCCTCCGCCCTGCTGCCCCTGGTCGAGCAGACCTCGTGGATCCTGCTGGCGGCCGTCCTGCTGGCCGTCCAGTGCGGGGCCGGCGCGGCCACCCGGCGGGTGCCGCTGGCCCGGCCGCTGACCGTGCTGGCCCAGGTCCTGGTCACGCTGGTGCTGCTCACCCTGGTCTTCGCCCGGGAACAGGCCCTCGCCGGGCTGATTCCCGGCCCGCAGGCCTTCCAGCACTTCGCCGACCTGCTCCGCGCGGGCACCGACGACGTGGGGCGGTACGCGATACCGGCGCCGCTCTCCGACGGCATCCGGCTGATGATGATCGGCGGTGTGCTGCTGATCGGGCTCGCGGTGGACACCCTCGCGGTGACCTACCGCAACGCCGCGCCGGCCGGCCTGCCCCTGCTGGCGCTGTACTCGGTCGCCGCGGGGCTCTCCGACGGGGGGACCGACTGGCTCTGGTTCCTGGTGGCCGGCGGCGGCTATCTCATGCTGCTGCTCGCCGAGAGCCGGGAGCGGCTCTCGCAGTGGGGCCGCGTCTTCGGGGGCGCCCCGCGCGCCCCGGGCGGGCAGTCCGGCCCGGTGGCCCCGGTGCGCACCGGGCGGCGCATCGGCGCGGCCGCCCTGGGCGTGGCGCTCGCGGTGCCGCTGCTGCCGCTGCCCGCGATCGACGGCGGTCTGCTGGACGGCGCGGGGACCGGGGCCGGCCCGGGCACCGGCGGCGGGGGCACGATCTCCGCGGTCAACCCACTGGTGTCGCTGCGCGACAGCCTGAACGTGAACGAGGACCGCACGGTCCTGACCCTGCGCACCAACACCGGCGACCTCTCGGACCTGTATCTGCGGATCGTCTCCCTGGACGACTTCGACGGCACCACGTGGAAGCCGTCGAAGCGCGACGTCGTCGCCGTGCCCGACGAGCTGCCCACCCCGCCCGGCCTGAGCCCGCAGGTGCGGCGCGCGGAGATCACCACCCGGGTGGCCGCCGCCGACTGGTACGCCCAGGACTGGCTGCCGATGCCGTACCCGCCGAGCGGTGTGCAGGTCAGCGGCAGGTGGCGGTACGAGCCGGTCGGCATGACCGTGGTCGGCGACCACCGTCAGACCACCCGCGGCAAGTCCTACGAGGTGAACAGCCTTCAGGTGCGGCCGACCGCGGAACAGCTGGCCGCCGCCCCCAAGGCCCGCGGTTCGCTGCGCGGCGAGTACACCCAGGTGCCGGAGACCCTGCCGGCGGTGGTGTCCCGGACGGCCCGCGAGATCACCGACGGCTCGTCGAACGACTACGAGCGGGCGGTGAAGCTCCAGGACTGGTTCGCGGTGACGGGCGGCTTCGAGTACGACACCGAGGTCGAGGTCGGCACCGGGAAGGACGCGCTCGCCCGCTTCCTGCGGGACAAGCAGGGCTTCTGCGTGCACTTCTCGTTCGCGATGGCGGCGATGGCCCGCACGCTGGGCATTCCGGCCCGGGTGGCGGTGGGCTTCGCGCCCGGCTCCCCGCAGTCCGACGGTTCGGTGGCGGTGAGCCTGAAGGACGCGCACGCCTGGCCGGAGCTGTACTTCGAGGGCGTGGGCTGGACCCGTTTCGAGCCGACCCCGACCCGGGGGACGACTCCTCCGTACACGCTGCCGGAGACCTCGGGCAATGCCGTCCCGGACCTGCCGCAGGCCTCGCGGTCGGCGGGCGCGGCGCCGTCGGCCGAGCCGTCGGCGAGCACGAGCTGCACCGCGGAGGACAAGAGGCTCCAGGGCTGCGCCGACGCGCTGCCGCTGGACCAGGCGGATCAGGGCGGCGGCGGCCCGCCCTGGTACAAGATCGCGGGCTGGACGGCGCTGGGACTCGTGGTGCTGGTGCTGCCCCTGCTGCCGATGGTGTGGCGGCTGAGACGGCGGTCGGTGCGGCTTGCCTCGGCCCAGCACACCGGTTCCCCGGCGGTGGGCCGGTCGGGCTCCGGGACACTCGGGGACGGCGTCGGGCAGCCGGTGGGCGACGCCGGTCCGGCGGTGCTGTTGGACCCGCCGCCGGAGGAGGTCGGCGAGGCGGCCGCGGCCCACGTCCTGAGGGTGTGGCGCGAGCTGACCGACACGGCCTGGGACTACGGGATCCCGCCCGACGATGCGCTGACGCCCCGCCGGGCGGCGGACCGGATCGTCCGGCTCGGCGAGCTGGACCAGGCGGTGGCCGGATCCGTGCACCGGTTGGCGGGCGCCGTGGAGCAGGTGCTGTTCGCCCCACAGCCGCGGGCCGAGGCCGGGCTGGCCGAGGACGTGCGGAAGGTGCGGGTGGCCCTGCGGGCGCGGGTCGGCCGGCGCACCCGGCTGCGGGCGGTCGTGGCACCGCGTTCGGCCGTCCGTGTGGTGTGGGACCTCAGCGACCGCTGGACGGCGGTCAGGGCGACCTGCTCGGCCCGCCTGACGGCCCTGGCCCGTCGGGTACGACCGGGCAGCCGGGCGGCTGACGCTCGGGCGGGCGGCTGACGCTCGGGCGGCGGCCGGTGGCTGCGGCGGGCGGCGGACGCTCAGGCTCGGCCGGGTCGCCGAGGCGGCTGACGCTCGGCGGGGCCGCTGCTGTGCGCCCGGTGACGAGGCGTTCGGCCCCCGTTCCGGGATCTCTCCCGGAACGGGGGCCGAACGCTGTTCCGCGGCGGGCCTGCGGAAGGGCCGCATCCACAGGCGAGGGCACAGACAGGGGGCATGCGTGAGGGGGGTGACCGCCCGGTCGGGCTGTCACCCCCCTCACCACGTCTCTGCGCGGCTCCGGCGTCTCACCGGCCGGGCACGGGAGCGGCCCGGTACAGCCTCGGCGGCGCCTCAGTGACCCTGGCCGCCACCCTGCTCGTCGCGGCGGCGCTGCCAGCGCTCCTCGATCCGGTTCATCACCGAGCGCTTCGGCCGTCCCTGCCCGCGTGCCTGCGGGGCGCCGGCAGGCTGTTCACCCGGCTTGGGGGCCTTGCGCCAGCCGGTGACCGCGAGGACCGCACACCCCAGCATGACGAGGAAGCCCACCACGCTGAGCCAGACCTGCTGGGCGACCATACCGGCCATGAGGAGCGCGATACCCACGAGGAAGCCCGCGACCGCCTGGTAGACCCGGCGCCGGGTGTACGTACGCAGCCCGCTTCCCTCAAGCGCCGACGCGAATTTGGGATCTTCGGCGTACAGCGCTCGCTCCATCTGCTCGAGCATGCGCTGCTCGTGCTCCGAGAGCGGCACGGAGTCCTCCTCATCGTGCAGTCGCCGGGGCGACCCGGGGGTCCCTTCAGGATAGGCAGGGAATCGCCCCCGTGAAACCCGCCCCTCTACGCCAATTGGCCAACCGGAGCCCGTCATGAGCGTCTCGGGTCCGCTGGGGGTTCCATTCCCCGGCGGCCGACCCGTCATGCCGGGCGGTCCCCCTCGATCATACGGCGCGCTTCGGCCGAACGGGGGGCCTGTGGCGTACTCCATGCGCAGCCGCGTACCTGATCAGCGGCGCGTCTCAGGAGTGGGCGGCGGCCCTGCCGGCCCCCGGGTCTCACCGAGCACGTGGAGCTGTGTCGCCACGGAGTGGAAGGCGGGCAGCTCGGCCGCCGCCTCCTCCAGCTTCAGCAGTGCCTCCAGGGCGCCGGGCTCGGTGTCCACGAGCACGCCGGGCACGAGGTCGGCGAAGACCCGCACCCCGTGCACGGCGCCCACCCGGAGGCCGGCGCCCTCGACCAGTCCGGTGAGCTGGTCGGCGGTGAAACGGTGCGGTACGGGGTCGCCCTCGCCCCAGCGGCCGTCCGGGTCGGTGAGGGCCTGGCGGGCCTCCTTGAAGTGACCGGCGAGGGCGCGGGCCAGAACGGCGCCGCCGAGGCCGGCGGCGAGCAGGCTGAGGACCCCCTCGGAGCGCAGCGCGGCCACCACGTTGCGGACGCCTTCGGCGGGGTCGTCGACGTACTCCAGGACGCCGTGGCACAGCACGACGTCGTAGCCGCCGCGCCGGACCACGTCGAAGAGGCCGTGGGCGTCCCCCTGGACGCCCTGCACGCGGTCGGCGACTCCGGCCTCGGCGGCGCGGCGCTCCAGCGCGAACAGCGCGTTGGGGCTGGGGTCGACGACGGTGACCCGGTGCCCGAGGCGGGCGACCGGCACCGCGAAGTTGCCGCTGCCGCCCCCGGTGTCGAGCACGTCCAGCGACTCCCGCCCCGTGGCCTTGACCTGGCGGTCGAGGGCGTCCTGGAGGACCTCCCAGACCACGGCGGTACGGAGCGAGGCGCGGGGGCGGGAGGTGCCGGAGCGCAGCGACGCCGTGTGGGAGTGGCGGTGGGAGACGGACGGGCGCATGGGGTCCGGCACGGCAGTTGACTCCTCGGCGCGGCACCGCCTCTGGCGCGGCGGAGCGAACGGGGCGCCTTCCCGGCCGCAGCGGCGGCGGGGGAAGGCTTCAGGCGCTGTCCACCCTATTGCCTCCGCCCCCGCCCCCGGTCACCGCGGTGCGCCCGGTCGCGGGGCCCGCCGGCCTGCCCGGGGCGCCCGTGCGCGCGTCCCGGACGGACACCCCGCCGGCCCGGCCGGTCCCGTCGGCGGCGTGGCTCATCCCGCGTCCGGCATGTCCGAACCCGCGCTCGGGCCGTCCGCTTCGGCGCCCTCCTGGCGGGGCGGGGGCAGCACCGGCTGGAGGACCAGCATGCGTTCGACGAGGCGGAGGAACATGGCCACGTCGCGTATCAGGTCGTCGGCGTCACGACGGCTGGCCGCGCCCTGGATGCCCGCCTCCGCGCGGGCGCGGCGCCCGGCTCCGGAGGCGAACAGCACGCTCCACTCGGCCAGTTCGGGCGCTATCTCGGGGAGCACCTCCCACGCGCTCCTGATCCGGGCGCGGCGTCGGGGGGTGGCCTCCGGGCGCCCCCGCGCGGCGAGGACGGCGGCGGCGGTGCGCAGCGCGGCGAGGTGGGCCGTGGCGTACCGCTCGTTGGGGGTGTCGAGGACGGTGGCCTCGTCCAGCCCGGCGTGGGCCTGGGCGAGCAGGTCGAGGGCGGCGGGCGGGGCCGTGGTCCGGCGCAGCACGGGGTGCACGTCGCTCGCCGGGCCGGTCAGTGAGGGGGCAGGGCCGGTGGCGCGTCGCCGACGTGCGGCTGCTGCGTGGGAGCTGGCCATGACGAACCTCCTGTCGTCTGTGTGACGGCACGATCCTGTCGGGTGGTGCCGTATGGGCCCATCGTGCGCCATGCCACTGACAATCCGTTGCGACCTGGGCTTTTGCCTCGATCGAAAGTTCGGGTTAGTTTTTGCACTGACCAGTCAGTTCAAATCCTGCTCACGGGGGGAACCGTGCACGGAGTCGCCGTCACCGCCGAGGGCTTCGGGCTGCAGGGTCCGCGCGGCTGGGCCTTCCGGGACGTCGGTCTCGACGCGGAGCCCGGCTCGCTGATCGCGGTCGAGGGGCCCTCCGGCTCAGGCCGGACCAGCCTGCTGCTCGCGCTCACCGGCCGGATGAGGGCCACCGAGGGGACGGCGGTCGTCGGCACCGCACGGCTGCCGAAGCAGATGGCCGCGGTGCGCCGCGTCAGCGCCCTGGCCAACGTCACCGGTGTCACCGACCTCGACCCGGCGCTGACCGTGGGTGAGCACCTGCACGAGCGGGCGTTGCTGCAGCGGCGGTCCGGCGGCTCCGTACGCGCGCTGCTGCGGCCGCGCACCGCGCGCGTGACCGAGGAGAGACTGCAGGTCGACGCCGCGCTGGCCGCCGCGGGACTCGAACGGGAGGCGCTGCCCGAGGGGGTGCGGACCGCCGTACGCGATCTGGAGCGGCTGGAGGCGCTGCGGCTGTCGGTCGCGCTGGCCCTGCTCGGGCGGCCGCGACTGCTCGCGGTCGACGACGCCGACCTGAAGCTGTCCGACGCCGAACGCGCCGCGGCCGGGGCCCTGCTGGCCTCCGTCGCGGCATCCGGGACCACCGTCGTGGCGGCGTGCGCCGAAGCGCCCGACGGCGCCGTGACGGTGGCCAGCCGGCCGGGACCCGGAGAGGAGACGGCCGATGCACGCGCCGCGACTCGCCGCGCTTGAGCTGCGCCGCTTCGGCCGGGGGAAGCTCCCGCGCGCCGCCCTGGTCGCGCTCCTGCTGCTGCCCCTGCTCTACGGCGCGCTGTACCTGTGGTCCTTCTGGGACCCGTACGGCCGGCTCGACCGCATCCCCGTGGCCCTGGTGAACGACGACGAGGGGGCGAGTGCCGACGGCCGCCGGATCAGCGCCGGGGACGACATCACCGCGGGGCTGCGCGACAGCAAGGTCTTCGACTGGCACGAGGTCGATGCCGCGCAGGCACGCGCGGGCGTGGAGGACGGCACCTACTACCTGTCGCTGACCATGCCCGCCGACTTCAGCCGGCGCATCGCCTCCAGCTCGGGGGACTCCCCCGCGACGAGCGCCCTGCAGGTGCGCACGAACGACGCCAACAACTACATCGTCGGGCAGATCTCGCGGACGGTCTTCGGCGAGGTCCGCACGGCCGCCTCGACGAAGGCCTCCCGCTCCTTCCTGGACAGGATCTTCATCTCCTTCTCCGACATCCACGGCAAGACCGTGGAGGCCGCCGACGGGGCCGACGAGTTGAAGGGCGGCATCGGGAAGGCCGAGCAGGGCTCCAAGGCCCTCGCGGACGGCCTCAAGGACGCCAAGTCGGGCAGCGGCAAGCTGTCCGGGGGACTGACGAAGCTCGACAAGGGCGCCGGTGACCTGGAGGACGGCTCGCGGAAGGTCGCCGACGGCACGCAGACGCTCGCCGACGAGGTCAACGGCGTCTCCGGCAAGGTCACGCCCTTCCTCCAGGACAACGAGAAGACCATCGGGGACACCGCCCAGCTGGTCGCCGACTCCGCCAAGGTGGTCCGCGGCCATCTGTCCACCCTGGTGAAGACGGCGCCGGTGGCCGCGGAGGGTGCGCGGGCCGCCTCCGAGACCCTGGACGAGATCCACCGGACGCGCTGCGAGACGCCCGTGCTGCCCGACCCGGCCTGCGCCGACCTGAAGAAGGCCAGGGACGCCGCCGCGGACGTGGTGCTGATCGCCGACGACGTCGACACGGTCGTCGCCGATCAGGACGGCGACCTGAAGACGATGCGCACGAACCTCGCGGCGCTCCAGAAGCAGGCCCAGGCGCTCGCCGACCGCGCCCCGCACCTCTCCGAGGACGTCGCCGACGCGGTCTCCAGGATCAACGAGCTGAACAAGGGCGCCCAGAAGGTGGCCGCGGGCGCCAAGAAACTGAACACCGGCATCGGCACCGCGAAGAGCGGCGCGACCGACCTGGACAAGGGCGTCGGCAAGCTCAAGAAGGGCGCCGAGAAGCTCGACGGCGGCATGTTCAAGCTGGTCGACGGCTCCGCGGAGCTCGCCGGCGGACTGCACGACGGCGCCGGGCGGATCCCCGACTACGACAAGGCGGACCGGGACGCGCGCACCGCCGTCATGGCGGACCCGGTCCAGCTGGCCTCCCACGACCTGCACAAGGCGCCCAACTACGGCACCGGCTTCGCCCCGTACTTCATCCCGCTGTCGCTGTGGGTGGGCGCGATGGTGGCGTACATGCTGATCGCGCCGCTGAACCGGCGCGCGCTCGCCGCGGGCGCCTCCGCGTGGCGGATCGCGCTGGCCGGCTGGCTGCCGGTGGCCGCGATCGGGGTGCTCCAGACCGCGGCACTGATGGCCGTGCTGCACTGGGCGGTGGGCCTGCGGATGGTCCGGGCGGCCGGCACGGTGGGCTTCCTGTTCCTGGTGGTGGCCTGTTTCGCGGCCGTCGTCCAGTGGCTCAACGCGCGCTTCGGCCCGGCGGGCCGGATCCTCGTCCTGGCCCTGCTGATGCTCCAGCTCACGTCGGCGGGCGGCACCTACCCGGTGCAGACGAGTCCGGGCTTCTTCAACGCCCTGCACCCCTTCCTGCCGATGAGCTACGTCGTCGAGGCGCTGCGCCGGCTCATCACGGGCGGCGGCCTGGAACCGGTGTGGCACGCGTGCGTGGTGCTGGCCGCCTTCACGGCGGGCGCCCTGGCACTGACCGCCCTGTCCGCGCGCCGCCGCCAGGTGTGGACGCTGGACCGGCTGCACCCGGAGCTGACCCTGTGACCGCCGACCCTATGACCGCGCGACCGGGGGCTTCGGCAGGTCGGGTTCCTGTGACAATCAGGAGCATGGACAGCACCACCACGCCGACCGGCCGCACCCGCCGCGAGGCCACCCGGCAGAAGCTCTACGAGGCAGCCGTCACGCTCATCGCCGAGCAGGGCTTCTCCGCGACCACCGTGGACGAGATCGCCGAGCGGGCGGGCGTCGCGAAGGGCACGGTCTACTACAACTTCGCGAGCAAGTCGGTCCTCTTCGAGGAGTTGCTGCGGCACGGCGTGGGGCTGCTCACCGCGTCCCTCCGGGAGGCCGCCGAGAGCACGGCGCACCAGGGCGGCAGCCGGGTCGACGCGCTGGACGCGATGATCCGCGCGGGCCTGGTCTTCATCGACCGCTATCCGGCGTTCACCCAGCTCTACGTGGCCGAGCTCTGGCGCACCAACCGGGCCTGGCAGTCCACGCTCATGGTGGTGCGGCAGCAGGCGGTGGCCGTCGTCGAGGGCGTGCTGCGCGAAGGCATCGACCACGGAGAGTTCAGCGACGAGATCGACGTGCCGCTGACCGCGGCCGCGCTGGTCGGCATGGTCCTGGTGGCCGCCCTGGACTGGCAGGCCTTCCAGCCGGAGCGGTCCCTGGACGACGTCCACGCGGCCCTGTCCCGACTGCTCCAGGGCCGGGTCAGCGGGCGCTGAGCGCTCCCCGGGAGGCGGTGCCGCCACCGGCCGTCGGGGCGGGCACGGGAGCGCCGGTCCGCCGTGGCCACGTCCCCCGTGTGCCGCCGCGAACCGGCGCTCCCTGGTACTTCCCCCGTGCCCCCCGTGTCCCCCGTGTTCCCCCGTCCGGTCGTTCCCCCGGACTGCCCCCCGTGCCTCGCTTCCGCCGACCGGGCCGGCGGAAGGAGCGGTCCAGGACCGGCACCGTTCCGCCGCCCCGTGTCGGCGGTGCGGTGCCGGGCCCCTTTCCGTGGGCTCCACTCTCCCGTTCACCCAGGTCGCGCCCCATCCGCGCGCGTACTCATCTCGGCGGCTAGGTACGGCTACTCAGACCTGGGTGCCCGCCCCCAGGGCACCGCGCGGCCGCCCTGGTGACGATCGCCCCCTCGTGTCCGCACTCCCCCGGTGTTCACGGGCGGGCGGGCTGGCGCCGTGACGGTCGGTGGCGGCCGATAAGGTCGCGGGCATGGCACGGATTGCGGTGATCGGCGCCGGGATGGGCGCGCTGGCGGCTGCCGCCCGGCTGGCCGTCGCGGGCCACCGGGTGACGGTGTACGAGCGTACGGAGACGTACGGCGGTGCGGTGCGCCGCTTCGAGCGGGACGGGTTCGCCTTCGACACGGGCCCCGGTCTGCTGACCCTGCCCGCGGTCTGGCGCGATCTCTTCGTCAAGACCGGCAGGGAGCCGCTGGAGGACTGTGTCGAGCTGGTCCAGGTCGACCCGTCGGCGCGGCACGTGTTCGCCGACGGCACCGAGGCCGTGCTGCCCAACGCCTCACGCGCGGGTGTCGTCTCCGCTCTGGACGAGGCGCTGGGCCCGGGGGCCGGCGGGCGTTGGGGCGACTTCCTGGTCCGGGCCCGGGAGGCCTGGGACCGCACGCGCCGCCCGCTCCTGGAGGAGCCGCTGTGGCCGAACTGGAGGGTGCTCGCCGACCGCGAGCCCTATCCGGCGGTGCCGCACAAGCGCCTGCTGCGCACCCGCCGGGCCGGCACGCTCGCCGAGGTCGGCGCCTGGGAACTTCGTGACCCCAGGCTCGCCGCCCTCCTGGAGAGCCACGCGCTCGCGTACGGCCTCGATCCGCGGGTCACCCCGGCGAGCGCGGCCGTCCTGCCGTACATGGAGCACGCCTTCGGCACGTGGTCCGTGCGCGGCGGCGTGCGCGAGCTGGCCCGCGCGGTGTACGAGAGATGCCTGGCCCGCCGGGTCGTGTTCGAGTTCGGCGCCGAGGTCACCCGGATCGTGGAGAAGGACGGCCGGGCGGCGGGCGTGGAGCTGGCCGGGGGCTCCTCCGGGGGAGGCGACGTGGTGGAGGCCGACTTCGTGGTCGCGCCGGGGACGGGCCGCTTCACCGGACTGCCGCCGCGCGGCCGGGGCGAAGTCGTGCCGCAGCGGGGCCTGCCGAGCCGGCTCACCGTGCTGCTCGCCCTGCGCGGCGGGCGCCCGGAGGGGACCGCGCACCGGACGGTGGTGCACACGCGGGACCGCGAGGGCGAGTTGGAGGCCCTGTTCGGTACGGCGCCCGCGCCGGCCGCCGGTCCGACGGTCACGGTGCTGCGGCCCGGGGAACCGGCTCTCGTGCCGGACTCCGCCCATGAGGCGGTCACCCTGAGTGTCGTCGTCCCGGCCGGGACCGAGCCGGGGGCCGACCTGGTGGAGACGGTGCTCGGCGTCGCCGAGCGCGCCCTTCCGGGCCTGCGGGACCGCGTCCTGTGGCGCGAGGTGCGCACCCCGGCGGACGTCGCGGAGGAGACCGGCGTGGAGGGCGGTTCCGTCCCGGCGCCGGCGCTGGCGGCGGCGGGGGGCCGGCTGCTGCACCCGGCCAACTCGACCGCCCTTCCTGGCCTGTTCACCGCGGGCGGCTGGGCGCACCCGGGCGGTGGGCTCCCCCACGCGGGCATGTCGGGCGCGCTGGTGTCGGGTCTCGTCGTGGAGGGGCCGGAGTTCCGCGGCTCGCAGTGAGCCCCGGTCACCGCCCGGGCCGCCCCTCGGGGCGGCGGCCGTGAGCGTCCGTCAGAAGCGGTACTGCTCGTCGTACCCGTTGTCCTGCCGCTGTCCGTCGCCCTGGTAGGGGTACGGCTGCTCGGGCGGGAGTTCGCCGGCGAGCGGGTCGTCGGTGCTGCGCTGCTGCGGGACCCAGACGCCGCCGGCCGGGGTCCCGTCGTAGCCGCCGGTGCCGTACTGGTCCTGGCCGTAGCCCTGCTGCGGGTACTGCTGCTGGTCGTACCCGGCGTCGTAGGAGCCGCCGCCGTAGGTCTGGGTGCCGATGTAGGGGTCGGAGTAGGCCGCGTACTGCTGCTCGCCGGAGGAGTCGTAGCCGTACTGCTGCTGGCCGTATCCGGAGTAGCCGTCGTAGCCGTATCCCTGGTCGGCGCCCTGGGCGGCGGTCGCGTACTGGTCCTGGGACCGGGTGGTGGACGCGTGGGCGGTGTCGCTGTACACGCCGTAGGAACCGGTGTCGTCGGGCAAGGGCTGCGGCTCGTAGACGGAGGTGCTCTCGGCCGCCGCGGCGCCGCGCGCGGCGGGCGTGAACACGTCGTCGCGGTCGTCGTCGCCGTAGGCGCTCTTGTCCTGGCCGTACGCGATGTCGTCGCCGGCGAACGGCGTGCCCGCGTCCCGGCCGTACGGGTCGGGGCCGCCCTCGGTCTCCTCCAGGTCGGAGACCTCCAGGGTCGGGTCCTGGCGCTCGCCCTTGCCGCGGCGGCGCTTGGTGACTTCGGTGCCGGGTCGGCTGACGGCCCAGCCCTCGGCGAAGCCCCGGCGGAACGACAGTGTGACGTACGTCTGGCCGACCGCGAAGGCGGCCGCCCCCACACCGATGACGACGACCGACGGGATCAGGACGCCGACCACCACGCCGAGGAAGCCGCCGAAGGCGAGCAGCCGCCAGCGCAGCCGTGCCTTGTACTGCAGCAGCACCTCACCGAGCAGCCACAGCGCGACGATGCCGAACGCGATGTAGAGGACCGTCCAGCCCATGTACGCCCCTCTCCCCTTGGCCGCTACGCAGTGTGTCGTAAGGCGGTGCGACCGGTCTAGGCCTGCGGTGGGTGGTGCAGACCCAGGTTCTCGTAGATTTCCAGCGTCGCCGTGGAGTTGTTGAGCGTGATGAAGTGCAGTCCGGGCACTCCCTCGGCGAGCAGCCGAGCGCAGAACTCCGTGGCGAAGTCGATGCCAATGGAGCGTACAGCGGCCGGATCGTCTTTGGCTGTGAGGATCCGCTCTTTCAGCGCCGTCGGGAAGTGGGCGTTGCTGAGCTTGGGCAGCCTCTCCAGCATCTTCACACTCGTCACCGGCAGGACCTCGGGGATCACCGGGGTCTCGCAGCCGGCCGCCGCCACCCGGTCGCGCAGCCGCAGGTAGGAATCGGGCTCGAAGAACATCTGCGTGATGGCGTAGTCGGCGCCGGCCCGGCACTTGTCGACGAAGCGTGCGACGTCGGTGTCCCAGTCGCTGGAACGCGGGTGCATCTCGGGGAAGGCGGCGACGCCGACGCAGAAGTCACCCGACTCCTTGATCAGTCGGACGAGTTCGGCGGCGTAGGTGAGGCCCTGCGGGTGCGGCACCCACTCCCCCATGGGGTCGCCGGGCGGGTCGCCGCGCACGGCGAGCATGTTGCGGATCCCGGCGTCGGCGTACTGGCCGATGATGTTGCGGAGTTCGGCGATGGAGTGGTCCACGGCCGTGAGGTGCGCGACCGGGGTGAGGGTGGTGTCGACGACGATCTGCTGCGTCTCCTTGACCGTGGTCGCCCGCGTGGTGCCACCGGCGCCGTAGGTGACGGAGACGAAGTCGGGGGCCGCGGCTTCGACCCGCCGGAGCGCGTTCCACAGGCTCCGCTCGCCCTGGGCGGTCTTCGGCGCGTAGAACTCGAACGAGTACGTCGTCTTGCCGGTGGCCAGGATGTCGCGCACGGTGCGGGCGCGGTCGGTCCTGGTGGATGCGGTTCCGAGGGCCATACCCGCAGGTTAGCCAGGGGAGGGACCTCCCCCAACCGAAACTCGGAAATTTGCCCGAATTGTCGACTTGCTGTCCATCCCTTGGACAGGCGAGGGGGCGAGCCGAGGGGGGGAGGGCGAGGGATCGGGCGGGAACGGGGAGACGGGGACGGGGACGGGCGAGGAGGCCGGACGGGTGAACGGGCCGGCGTCCGGGCGCCCGGCTCAGACCGCGCGCAGCCGCTTGGCGAACTCCGCCGCCGCGGCCCCGGGATCGTCGGCCTCCGTGATCGCCCGGACGACCACGACGCGGCGGGCGCCCGCCTCCAGCACGTCGTCGAGGTTGCCGAGGTCGACGCCGCCGATCGCGAACCAGGGACGCCCGGTGCCCAGCGCCGCCGTGTGACGGACCAGGCCGAGGCCGGGGGCCGGGCGGCCGGGCTTGGTCGGGGTGGGCCAGCACGGGCCCGTGCAGAAGTAGTCGACGCCCTCCTGGACGGCCGCGGCCTCAGCCTCCGCCTCGCTGTGGGTGGAACGGCCGATCAGCACGCCGGCGCCGAGGAGGGCACGGGCCGCGGGGACCGGCAGGTCGCCCTGGCCGAGGTGGAGGACCTGGGAGCCGGCGGCATGGGCGACGTCCGCCCGGTCGTTGACCGCGAGCAGCCTGCCGTGGCGGGCGCAGGCGTCGGCGAACACCTCGAGGTGCTCCAGCTCCTCCGCCGCCTCCATGCCCTTGTCGCGCAGCTGCACGATGTCGACGCCGCCCGCGAGGACCGCGTCCAGGAACTCCGGCAGGTCGCCCTGGCGCTCACGGGCGTCCGTGCAGAGGTAGAGGCGGGCGTCGGCGAGCTGGGAGCGGGCCGTGTCGGACATGCGTGGGTCCCCCGGGGCGTGGTGGCGCCTCGGGCCTTTCCCGGGGCGGCGGTGTGCGGCCGCGGCGGACCACGGCCGCACACCTGGCGGTTCTGACGACGGATCCGCGCGGCGGATCTCCGAGCGGATCGGTGGATCCGTGAATCGGCGGAGCCGTGGATCGGCCGATCAGCGGATCCGGGGAGAGCGGCGGATCCGGGGAGCGGATCTCCGGCTCAGACGGCGAGCGCCTGGGCGCGGCGCTTCACCTCCGTGCCGCGATTCTCACTCAGTGCCTGCGCCGGGGTCCCGGGCAGGGACGGGTCGGGCGTGAACAGCCACTCCAGCATCTCTTCGTCCGTGAAGCCGTCGTCCCGCAGCAGGGTCAGGGTCCCGGCCAGGCCCTTGGTCACCTTGTCCTCGTCGATGAAGGCGGCGGGGACGTGCAGCGCCCTGTTCTCACCACGGCGTACGGCGATGAGCTGGCCTTCCTTGACCAGCTGCCGCACACGCGTCACGTCGACATCGAGCATCTCCGCGATGTCGGGCAGGGTGAGCCAGGCGGGGACGAGAGCATCGATCTTTGCGTCAATCTCGGTCACCCCCCAAGACTGCCATCCCGGACCGACAGTCGGTACCCGAGGCTCCCCTCAGGGGGACGGGGCCGCCGCCGGACGCCGCGGGACTCCTCCGGACGGAGCACCGGCCGTGCCCCGAAAGGCCCCGCTCAGGCCGTCGCCGTCTTGAGCGGCCGCTCCGGGTCCACGACCAGCTCCGGGTCGACCGGCGTGCCCGACTCGATCAGCCGGCGGCCCTGCGCGAGGTCGCGCGGGCGGCCCACCGCCAGCAGGGCGACCAGGCGGTCGTCGCGCAGCCAGCAGACCGTCCAGGCCGGTCCGGCGGGGTCGCCGCGCCACAGGGTGGTGTCGGCGCCGCTGTGGTGCCCGGCGTACTGGACGAAGCGGCCGAACTGCTCCGACCAGAAGTACGGGACCGGGTCGTAGACCGCGGGGGCCTCGCCGTCGGCCGTGCCGAGGATGTTCGCGGCGACCGTGCGCGGGCCCTGGAGCGCGTTGTCCCAGTGGTGGACCAGGAGGCGCTCGCCGTACCGCCCGGAGGGGAAGGACGCGCAGTCGCCGACCGCGTACACGTCGGGCAGGGAGGTGCGCAGGCCGGCGTCGGCCACGACCTCGCCGTGCCGCCCCAGCTCGATGCCCGAGCCGGTCAGCCAGGCGGTGGCGGGGCGGGCGCCGATGCCGACCACGACGGCGTCGGCGGGCAGCCGGGACCCGTCGTCGAGGAGGACCGCGCCGGGCTCGACGCGCCGCACGCGCGTGCGGGTGCGCAGTTCGGTGCCGCTGTCGGCGTACCAGGCGGTCATCGCGGCGGCGACGTCGGCGGGCAGGGCGCCGGCCAGCGGCCGGTCGGCGGCCTCGACGACGGTGACCGCGCAGCCGGCCTCGCGCGCGGCGGTGGCGAACTCGGCGCCGATCCAGCCGGCGCCGACGACGACGATGTCGTGACGGCCGGCGAGCACCGGCCGCAGCCGTTCGGCGTCGTCCAGGGTGCGCAGCAGATGGACGCCGGGGACGCCTTCGGCGCCGGGCAGCCGGATCGGTTCGGCGCCGGTGGCGAGCACGAGGACGTCGTACGGGACGGGCCCGGACTCGGTGTCGAGTTCGTGGTCGGCGGGGCGGACGCCGAGGGCCTCGCTGCCGAGCCGGAGTTCGACGTCGAGGCTCTCGAAGTCGACGTCGAAGGCGGAGTGCTCGGCCTTGCCGAGCAGGACGGCCTTGGACAGCGGGGGCCGGTCGTAGGGCTGGTGGGGTTCGGCGCCGACGACGAGCACCGTGCCGTCGAAGCCCTGTTCGCGCAGGGCGACCGCGGTCTGCACCCCGGCCATCCCCGCGCCGACGACGACCACCCGTCGCGCCGCCCGCCCGTCTTCTTCCCGCGTCTGCTCGCTCACCCGATCACCTTAGACAGCTGACGTGTTGCCAGTCAGCCGTCCTGCTCGGTGATCTGCTCCACCACACTGGTCCCGCTGCCGGTCTGCGACTCCCACTCCCAGGTCTCGTCGAGGCGCAGCCGCCCGTCGGGCAGCTCGACGACCGTGGACGCGCAGTGCCCGGACGACGTCGTCCCGTCGTGCTTGAGCTGGACGTACCGGAAGTCCAGCCGGTCCCCCCGCCGGGTCCCCACGAGATGCCCGCGGACGACGTCGCCGCCCGCGTAGTCGGCCCAGACGACGCCGTCGCGTTCGCGGTACGTGAAGCGGGTGCGGGTGCCGACCTGACCGGGGGCCTGGTCGGCCACCGGGGCCAGGACCAGGCCGTCGAGCGAACGGGCCACGGGGGAGGCTCCCTTACCGAGACGGAGGACGGGGGGCTAGGGTGGCCAACCTAGAGCACTCGCGGGAGCCCGGACGCACCGGGCTGAGAGGGAGGCTGGCGGCCTCCGACCGTACGAACCTGATCCGGGTCATGCCGGCGAAGGGAGGGGCTGGACGCCCATGTCCTCAGGCAATTCGGACGTCCTCGTCGTCGGGGGCGGCATCATCGGGCTGGTCACCGCGTGGCGGGCCGCGCAGCGCGGGTTCGCCACGGCGGTGCTGGATCCCGAGCCGGGCGGCGGGGCCGCGCAGGTGGCGGCCGGGATGCTGGCCGCCGTCTCGGAACTGCACCACGGCGAACAGACACTGCTCGGCCTGAACCTGGAATCGGCCCGCCGCTACCCGGACTTCGCGGCCGAGCTGACCGAACTGACCGGTCACGACCTCGGCTACCGCCGCTCCGGGACCCTCGCGGTCGCGCTGGACGCCGACGACCGCGCCCACCTGCGGGAACTCCACGCCCTGCAACGGCGGTCGGGGCTGGCCTCGGAGTGGCTGTCCGGGCGGGAGTGCCGGCGGCTGGAACCCATGCTCGCGCCCGGGGTACGGGGCGGGCTGCGGGTGGACGGGGACCACCAGATCGATCCGCGGCGGCTGGTGGCGGCGCTGGTGGCCGCCTGTGAGCGGACGGGCGTGGCCTTCCACCGCGACCGGGCGGAACGGCTGACGGTGTCGGCCGGGCGCGCCGCGGGAGTGCGCACGCGCGCGGGTACGGCGCTCGCGGCGCGGCAGGTGGTGCTCGCGGCGGGCAGCCTCAGCGGGCGGCTCGCGGGCGTCCCGGCGGAGGTGCTGCCGCCGGTGCGGCCGGTCAAGGGGCAGGTGCTGCGGCTGACCGTGCCGCGGCGGTACGCGCCGTTCCTGACCCGGACGGTCCGGGCCGTGGTGCGCGGCAGCCAGGTCTACCTGGTGCCGCGCGAGAACGGCGAACTGGTCGTCGGGGCGACGAGCGAGGAACTGGGCTGGGACACGACGGTGACGGCGGGCGGCGTGTACGAGCTGCTGCGGGACGCCCACGAACTGGTTCCCGGGATCACCGAGCTGCCGCTCACCGAGACCCGCGCGGGGCTGCGTCCCGGCTCGCCGGACAACGCGCCGCTGCTCGGGCCGACCGGACTGGACGGACTGCTGCTGGCGACCGGGCACTACCGCAACGGCGTACTGCTGGCACCGGTCACCGGGGACGCGCTGGCGCACGCGCTGGCCACCGGCGAACTCCCCGACGAGGCCCGTCCCTTCACCCCCCGGCGCTTCCACGCCGCCGCCCTCTCGGAGCAGCCCGCATGAAGATCTCGGTGAACGGCGAGCGGCGCGAGGTCGCTCCCGGCACGGCCCTCGACAGCGTCGTACGGTCCCTGACGCCGGCGCCCTCCGGGGTGGCCGCCGCCCTCAACGAAACCGTCGTCCCACGCGCGCGGTGGTCCGCCACCGCCCTCTCCGACGGAGACCGCGTGGAAGTCCTCACCGCCGTCCAGGGAGGCTGAGCCATGGCCGACGATCCCTTCGTCCTCGGCGGTACGGCGTACTCGTCCCGTCTGATCATGGGGACGGGCGGCGCGCCCAGCCTGGAGGTGCTGGAGCGGGCGCTGGCCGCGTCCGGCACCGAGCTGACCACCGTCGCGATGCGGCGGGTGGACCCCTCGGTGCACGGGTCCGTGCTGTCGGTCCTGGAACGGCTCGGCATCCGGGTGCTGCCGAACACGGCGGGGTGCTTCACGGCCGGGGAGGCGGTCCTGACGGCACGGCTGGCACGGGAGGCGCTGGGGACCGACCTGGTCAAGCTGGAGGTCATCGCCGACGAGCGGACGCTGCTCCCCGATCCGATCGAGCTGCTGGACGCGGCGGAGACGCTGGTCGACGACGGGTTCACGGTGCTGCCGTACACGAACGACGATCCGGTGCTGGCGCGGAAGCTGGAGGACGTCGGGTGTGCGGCGGTGATGCCGCTGGGCTCGCCGATCGGGTCCGGGCTGGGCATTCGCAACCCCCACAACTTCCAGCTGATCGTCGAGCACGCGCGCGTGCCGGTGATCCTGGACGCGGGCGCCGGTACGGCGTCGGACGTGGCGCTGGCGATGGAGCTGGGGTGCGCGGGGGTGATGCTGGCGTCGGCGGTGACGCGGGCGCAGGAGCCGGTGCTGATGGCCCGCGCGATGCGGGGGGCCGTGGAGGCGGGGAGGCTGGCCCGGCTCGCGGGCCGCATTCCCCGCCGTCACTTCGCGGAGGCGTCGTCGCCGCAGGAGGGTCGTGCCGCCCTCGACCCGGAACGGCCGGCCTTCTGACGACGTCTCCCGCCCGCCGCCCGTGCCGGCCGGGCGGTGGCCGTCGCCCGAGAGGACCGGGCGCCGTCGGCGGTCGTGTCGCTCGTCACAGGTCCGCTTCAGTCCCGCTGCGATACCGGTGTGAGCGGTGAGGGGTGCCGGTGCGGGCTCGTACACTCGCCTGCGTGGACACGACCCTTCAGGACCCTCTGGTCGGGCAGGTGCTCGACGGGCGTTATCGCGTGGACGCGCGGATCGCGGTCGGCGGGATGGCCACGGTCTACCGGGCCGTGGACACCCGCCTCGACCGCGTCCTCGCGCTCAAGGTGATGCACCCGGCCCTCGCGGCCGACGCCTCCTTCGTCGAGCGCTTCATCCGCGAGGCCAAGTCCGTGGCCCGGCTGGCGCACCCGAACGTCGTCCAGGTGTTCGACCAGGGGGCCGACGGGTCGTACGTCTACCTCGCGATGGAGTACGTCGCCGGCTGCACCCTGCGGGACGTGCTGCGCGAGCGCGGCGCCCTCCAGCCGCGGGCCGCGCTGGACATCCTGGAGCCGGTTCTCGCCGCGCTCGGAGCCGCGCACCGCGCCGGGTTCGTGCACCGGGACATGAAGCCGGAGAACGTACTGATAGGGGACGACGGCCGGGTCAAGGTCGCCGACTTCGGTCTGGTCAGGTCCGTGGACACCGTGACCAGCACCACCGGGGCCGTCCTCGGCACCGTCGCCTACCTCGCGCCCGAGCAGATGGAGCAGGGCACCACCGACGCACGCGTGGACGTCTACGCCTGCGGAGTCGTGCTCTACGAGATGCTGACCGGCGACAAGCCCCACGACGGCGACACCCCCGCCGTGGTGCTCTACAAGCACCTCCACGAGGACGTGCCGCCGCCCTCCGCCGCCGTCCCCGGTATGGCGTTCGCGCTGGACGAGCTGGTGGCCTCGGCCACCGCCCGCACCCCCGACGTCCGTCCGGCGGACGCCGTGGCCCTGCTCGCGCAGGTCCGCGAGGCGCGGGCCGCGCTCGACGAGGCCCAGCTGGACGCGCTGCCGCCGCAGGCCCTGTCGGCGGATCGCGACATCGCCGAGGACCGCACCAGCGTGATCCCGCGCTCGCTCACGGTCCCGCGCCCCCTGCCCGTCAACGAGGACGAGGGCGAGGACGGGCAGGGCCGCGACGGGGACCCGATGAACCGGACGTCCCGGTTCGCGGCGGAGCCCCCGCCGCCGCCCCGGCGCCGCTCGGTGCGGCCCCGTCGCGGACTGGTCGCGATCGTCGCCGCCGTCCTGCTGGTGCTCGGCGTCGGCGCGGGCGTCTGGTACATCAACTCGGGCCAGTTCACCAAGGTCCCGGCGGTCCTCACCCAGACCGAGGCGCAGGCCAGACAGCGGCTGGAGGCGGCCGGGCTGGACGTCGGCGAGGTGAAGCACGCCTACAGCGACACGGTGAAGCGCGGCACCGTCGTCAGCACGGACCCGGAGCCGGGCGCCCGTATCCGCGCCAACGACTCGGTGACCCTCACCGTCTCCGACGGCCCCGAGACGGTGAAGGTGCCGGACGTGAAGGGCTCGCGGCTGGACAAGGCCAGGGAACTGCTGAAGACGGACGGGCTGGAGCCCGGCCTGGTCACCGAGGCGTTCAGCGAGGGCGTCATCAAGGGCTTCGTGATCAGCAGCAGCCCGCGGGCCGGCACCGAGCGGCGGGCGGGCTCGGCGGTCTCCCTCGTCGTCAGCAAGGGCAGCCCGGTCGAGGTCCCGGACGTCACCGGCCAGGACCTCGACGACGCGCGGGCCGAGCTGGAGGAGGCCGGCCTGGAGGTGAAGGTCTCCACCGAGGAGGTCACCTCCGAGTTCGACAAGGGCCAGGTCGCCGCCCAGTCGCCGGGTGCGGACGAGGAGGTCGCCGACGGCGACACGGTGACGCTGACCCTGTCCAAGGGCCCGGAGATGGTCGAGGTCCCGGACGTGGTGGGCGCGAGCGTCGACGACGCCAAGGCCGAGCTGGAGAAGGCCGGCTTCGAGGTGGACGAGGACCGCGGCCTGCTGGGCCTGTTCGGCGACACGGTCAAGAGCCAGTCCGTGGACGGCGGCGAGACGGCCCCCAAGGGGTCGACGATCACGATCACCATCCGGTGACGGTGCCTCCCGACCGCCCTCCGGTGACCGGGGGGCGCCGGGGACATGACACCCTGAACGGGTGAGTTCCGCGCACCCCTTCCCCTCCCGCAATCCCGTCGGCGGCCATGTCCCGGTGGCCGGCGGTCTGCACTCCGTGGGCATGTCCTACGCCCGTGACCTCGAGGCCGAGACGGTCCAGGTCTTCGTCGCCAACCCGCGCGGCTGGGCCACCCCGGCGGGCAACCCGGCACAGGACGAGGCGTTCCGGGAGGCCTGCGCGGCGGCGTCGATCCCGGCGTACGTGCACGCGCCGTATCTGATCAACTTCGGCTCGCACACCGAGGCGACGGCGGAGCGGTCGGTGGAGTCCCTGCGGCACTCGCTGCGCCGGGGGCGGGAGATCGGCGCGCTGGGCGTGGTCGTGCACACCGGGAGCGCGACGGGCGGGCGGGATCGGGGCGTGGCCCTGAAGCAGGTCCGGGAGTACCTGCTGCCCCTGCTGGACGAGCTGACCCACGACGACGACCCGTTCCTGCTGCTGGAGTCGACGGCCGGGCAGGGCGCCTCGCTCTGCTCGCGGACCTGGGACTTCGGGCCGTACTTCGAGGCGCTGGACGCCCATCCGAGGCTCGGCGTCTGCCTGGACACCTGCCACGTCTTCGCGGCCGGGCACGACCTGACCGGTCCGGCGGGCATGCACCAGACCCTCGATCTGCTGGTGGACACGGTCGGCGAGGGCCGGCTGAAGCTGATCCACGCCAATGACTCCAAGGACGTGGTGGGCGCCCACAAGGACCGGCACGAGAACATCGGCGCGGGTCACATCGGGGAGGATCCGTTCCGCGCGCTGATGACGCACCCGGCGACCGCGGACGTACCGCTCGTGATCGAGACGCCCGGCGGCAGGGAGGGGCACGCGGCGGACGTGGAGCGGCTGAAGAAACTGCGGGACGGCTGATCCGCCCTCCCGAAGCGGCGCCCGGACGCCCCGGGGACGCCGGGGCTCAGAGTTCGGGGCCGTCCCCGGGCTCCTCCTGGTAGGAGTAGCGCTGCTCCTTCCAGGGGTCGCCGATGTTGTGATAGCCGCGTTCCTCCCAGAAGCCGCGGCGGTCGGCGGTCATGTACTCGACACCGCGGACCCACTTGGGGCCCTTCCAGGCGTAGAGGTGGGGCACGACCAGGCGCACCGGGAAGCCGTGCTCGGCGGTGAGCAGTTCGCCGTCCTTGTGGGTGGCGAAGAGGGTGTGCTCGGCGGCGAAGTCCGACAGCCGCAGGTTGGAACTGAAGCCGTACTCCGCCCACACCATGACGTGGGTGACGTCGGCGGCGGGCGGGACGGCCTCCAGGATGGTCCGGGCCGGGATGCCGCCCCATTCGGCGCCGAGCATGCTGAACTTCGTCACGCAGTGCAGATCGGCCACCACGGTGGCGTACGGAAGGGCCGTGAACTCCTCGTGGGTCCAGCAGCGCTTGTCACCGTCGGCGGTGCCGCCGAAGACCCTGAACTCCCAGCGCTCGGGCCGGAACTTGGGCACCGGACCGTAGTGGGTGACAGGCCAGCCCCGCTGAAGTCGCTGCCCCGGCGGAAGCTCGGACGCTGCTGCTTCTCCTGATTCTCGCTCCACCGGATGACCCATGACTCCATCCTGACAGACCACGGCCGGTGCGAATGACCAGGCATGACCAAAATCGGGCAAGTAGCATCAACTATGGGCCAACTTACTAAGTGCGCACTTACTGGACGATCTTCCGCGCCGGTGACATCATGCGGCGGCAACCTCCCGAATCCCCGTGCGGAAGGAGCCTCTGCGATGCAGGGCGACCCCGAGGTCCTCGAGTTCCTCAACGAGCAGCTCACCGGCGAGCTGACCGCGATCAACCAGTACTTCCTGCACGCGAAGATGCAGGAGAACCTCGGCTGGACGAAGCTCGCGAAATACACGCGGCACGAATCGTTCGACGAGATGAAGCACGCGGAGCTCCTGACCGACCGGATCCTGCTCCTGGACGGCCTGCCGAACTACCAGCGGCTGTTCCACGTGCGCGTGGGCCAGACGGTCAAGGAGATGTTCGAGGCCGACCGGCAGGTCGAGGTGGAGGCGATCGACCGCCTCAAGCGCGGGATCAAGGTGATGCGCGAGAAGGGCGACATCACGTCCGCGAACATCTTCGAGGCGATCCTCGAGGACGAGGAGCACCACATCGACTACCTCGACACCCAGCTGGACCTGGTGGAGAAGCTCGGCGAGGCGCTGTACATCGCGCAGCTGATCGAGCAGCCGGAGAGCTGAGACGCGGCGGGAGGGCCTGGATCCGACGGCAGCCCCGGAGGGAACCGGCGAGAGCCGGGAAGGGCCGGGGAGGACCGCCGGGCGCTCAGGCGGCTTCGTCGAGTGCGGTGAGGGCCGGCCGGCCCTGGTCGGCCAGGTCGCGGCGCGGACAGGCGCCCCGGCCGAGGATCGCCTGGATGCGGCGGACGCACGAGCCGCAGTCCGTGCCCGCCTTGCAGGCGGAGGCGATCTGGCGAGGCGTACAGGCGCCGTCGTCCGCATGCTGCTGGACCTGCGCTTCCGTCACTCCGAAGCAGCTGCAGACGTACACGCGGACACCTCCCGCCGAGATCGATTAGGTTTACCTAACCTTACCTGGCGCCCAGAGGCCGTAAAAGGGAGATGGGGCGCGGATCGTATGTGATCCGCGCCCCACTTCGGTTCCGGTAACGGGCGACCCCGCCATCGGTCTGCTGCACCGCCGAGCGCTACTGGTCCCGGTACATCTCCGCGACGAGGAACGCCAGGTCGAGCGACTGGCTGCGGTTGAGCCGCGGGTCGCAGGCGGTCTCGTAGCGCTGGTGGAGGTCGTCGACGAAGATCTCGTCGCCGCCGCCCACGCACTCGGTGACGTCGTCGCCGGTCAGCTCGACGTGGATGCCGCCGGGGTGGGTGCCGAGGCCCTTGTGGACCTCGAAGAAGCCCTTGACCTCGTCGAGCACGTCGTCGAAGCGGCGGGTCTTGTGGCCGGAGGCCGCCTCGAAGGTGTTGCCGTGCATCGGGTCGGTCACCCAGGCGACGGTCGCGCCCGAGGCGGTGACCTTCTCGACCAGCTCCGGCAGCTTGTCGCGGACCTTGTCGGCGCCCATGCGGACGATGAAGGTCAGCCGACCAGGCTCCCGGTCGGGGTCGAGGCGCTCGATGTACTGGAGCGCCTCCTCGGCCGTGGTCGTCGGACCGAGCTTGATGCCGATGGGGTTGCGGATCTTCGAGGCGAACTCGATGTGCGCGTGGTCCAGCTGGCGGGTGCGCTCGCCGATCCACACCATGTGCGCGGAGACGTCGTACAGGCGGCCGGTGCGGGAGTCGACGCGGGTGAGGGCCGACTCGTAGTCGAGGAGCAGCGCCTCGTGGGAGGCGTAGAACTCGACCGTCTTGAACTCCTCCGGGTCCGTCCCGCAGGCGTGCATGAAGTTGAGCGCCTGGTCGATCTCACGGGCGAGCTGCTCGTAACGCTGGCCGGAGGGGGACGACTTCACGAAGTCCTGGTTCCAGGCGTGGACCTGGCGCAGGTCGGCGTAGCCGCCGGTGGTGAAGGCGCGCACCAGGTTCAGCGTGGAGGCGGACGCGTGGTACATCCGCTTCAGGCGCTCGGGGTCCGGGACGCGGGCCGCCTCGTTGAAGTCGAAGCCGTTGACCGAGTCACCGCGGTACGTCGGCAGGGTCACGCCGTCGCGGGTCTCGGTGTTCTTGGAACGCGGCTTGGAGTACTGGCCCGCGATCCGGCCCACCTTCACGACCGGCACGGAGGCCGCGTACGTGAGGACGGCTCCCATCTGGAGGAGCGTCTTGAGCTTGTTGCGGATGTGGTCGGCCGACACCGCGTCGAAGGCCTCGGCGCAGTCGCCGCCCTGGAGGAGGAACGCCTCTCCCTTGGCGACAGCCGCCATCCGGGCGCGCAGCTGGTCGCACTCGCCCGCGAAGACGAGCGGCGGATACGACTCGAGGTCCGCGATCACTGCGCGCAGAGCCTCGGTGTCGGGGTACTCGGGCTGCTGCGCCGCGGGCAGGTCTCGCCAGGTGTTGCCAGCGCTCGCGCTGGTCTTAGCGTTCACGGTCACGCATGCCACATTACGGGGTCGTGTCGAGTGATTTTCGTGCGGCTCGACAGGTGAGACGCCCCGGCGCTCAGGTGCGCGTGGGGTAGGGTGCGTCGCATGTTCGCGCTTTCGACCCAGAACTGGTGGTGGACCGCTCATCCGGCGGCCCACTGACTGCGCGTACGCAAGACTTCGCGAAGGCCGCCCGAAGGGGCGGCCTTCGGTGTTTCCGGGCCAGGCCGTCCCTGTCGACTCTCCCACCGAGAAGGACACGGACCCATGCATCTGCTCGACCTCCTGGCCGACCCCCGCCCGTTCGCCCTGCTGCGCCGCCGGGCGCCGGGCCGGGCCACCGAGGACGGCGCCACCGTGGAGCTGCTCCTCGGCCCGGTCGCCGTCCGCGAGCGGCTCGCCGACCTGCCCGACGAGGGCCTCGCGCTGGTGCCGTTCCGTCAGATCCGCGAGCGCGGCTTCGACGTCCGCGACGACGGCACGCCGCTGTCCGTCCTGATCCCCGAGGAGCGGTACGAGATCCCGCTCGCCGAGGCGCTGGAGCAGCTCCCCGCACACGAGGTGCGCGTCGAGGGCGGTGGCTTCGACGTCGGCGACGAGGAGTACGCGGAGATCGTCGGGCGGGTGCTGCGGGAGGAGATCGGGCGGGGCGAGGGGGCGAACTTCGTCATCCGGCGGACGTACGAGGGCGCGATCCCGGGATTCGGGAGGGCCGACGCGCTCGCGCTGTTCCGGCGGCTGCTGGAGGGCGAGCGGGGCGCTTACTGGACGTTCGTCGTGCACACCGGGGACCGGACGCTGGTGGGTGCCAGCCCCGAGGTGCACGTGCGGATGTCGGGCGGCACGGTCGTGATGAACCCGATCAGCGGGACGTACCGCTATCCCGACGGGGGGCCGACGCCCGAGCACCTGCTGGACTTCCTCGCCGACGGCAAGGAGATCGAGGAGCTGTCGATGGTCGTCGACGAGGAACTGAAGATGATGTGCACCGTCGGCGACATGGGCGGGGTGGTGGTCGGACCGCGGCTGAAGGAGATGGCCCACCTCGCGCACACCGAGTACGAGCTGCGCGGGAAGTCCTCGATGGACGTGCGCGAGGTGCTGCGGGAGACCATGTTCGCGGCGACCGTCACGGGTTCGCCGGTGCAGAACGCCTGCCGGGTCATCGAGCGGCACGAGGTCGGCGGGCGCGGCTACTACGGGGCCGCGCTGGCGCTGATCGGGCGGGACTCCGGCGGGGCCCAGACCCTCGACTCCCCCATCCTCATCCGCACCGCCGACATCGACGCGGCCGGCCGGCTGCGGGTACCGGTCGGGGCGACGCTGGTGCGCGGTTCGGACCCGGCGGGCGAGGTCGCGGAGACGCACGCCAAGGCGGCGGGCGTGCTGACGGCCCTCGGCGTCCGGCCGGGAAGGCCACGGGCCGAGCGGGCGCGGGCCCGGCTGGCCGACGATCCGCGGGTGCGGGCGGCGCTGGACGGTCGCCGGGCCTCGCTGGCGCCGTTCTGGCTGCGGATGCAGGAGCGGTCCCGGGAACTGACCGGGCACGCCCTGGTGGTCGACTGCGAGGACACCTTCACGGCGATGCTCGCGCACGTCCTGCGCTCGTCCGGGCTGGAGGTCACCGTCCGGCGTTACGACGAACCGGGACTGCGGGCGGCGGTGCTCGCGCACGAGGGTCCCGTGGTGCTGGGCCCGGGTCCGGGTGATCCGTCCGACCTGGCCGACCCCCGGATGCGGTTCCTGCGGGAGCTGACCGCGCGGGTCGTCGGGGAGCACCGGCACGGGGTGCTGGGCGTGTGCCTCGGGCACGAACTGATCGCGGCGGAGCTGGGGCTGGACATCGTACGGAAGGAGGTGCCGTACCAGGGGGCGCAGACGCGGGTGGAGCTTTTCGGGCGGGAGGAGACCGTCGGGTTCTACAACAGCTTCGTGGCGAGGTGCGACGACGACGCCCGGCAGGAGCTGACCGCGCACGGGGTGGAGGTGAGCCGGTCGGCGGACGGGGAGGTGCACGCGCTGCGCGGGCCCGGGTTCGCCGGCGTGCAGTTCCACCCGGAGTCGGTGCTCACGCTGGACGGGGCGGCGATCGTGCGGGAGCTGATGGCCCGGCTGCGGGACACCGGCAGCCGGTCCGAGCGGCGGCCGGCGCTCTAGGGCGTGTTTCGAAAGTCCCGTCTGCCCGGCGACGCCTGGCACGCACGCTCGCCGCGTTGTCGGGATCGCCCCGATACAACCAGTATCGGGG